>JACCRK010000415.1 GCA_013813565.1 Herpetosiphonaceae bacterium | reverse complement strand
GCGCCACAAATGTGTGCGGCGGCACATCCTGGGCGACCCAGCCATTGGTCTCACGCATCACGATCTCGGGGATCTCGTGGTCGCGCGCCTCCGAGCGGGTGATTGATCGCGCCACCGCCATCAGCATGGCGCCGGGAATACTCTTGCCCGATGCATCGCCGACCATCAGGGCCCAGTGGCCCGAGCGCAGCTCCACCATATCGTAGAAATCACCGCCAGTCTCACGGGCAGGCAGGCACACGGCCGCCAGCGAAATCCCGGGAATGCTAGGCAGGCTGCGCGGAAACAGATTGCTCTGGATCCGATGGGCGATCTCCAGCTCCTGCTCAAAGCGTGTGACCGACTCCTGGTACAGCCGGGCGTGCTCAAGTGCGGTGGCGGCCTGGTTGGCAAAGGTCAGGGCGATCTCCGCATCGTACTGCGAGAAGCGATTGGGCAGCAGCGAGTTAATATTCAGCACGCCCAGCACCGTGCCCTTGCTAATCAGCGGCACGCCAATCCACGAGCGCACCACATTCGCCATTGGCGAGGGCTTCCAGGCGCCCTCGCCGAGGGTATCATTGATGATGATCGGCGTATGTTTGAGCATTACTCGCCCGGCGCCGCTGCCACCATCGAGGGCAAACTGCAGATCGCGCCAGCGCCCATCGTCGTTATCGTGGTCGGACTGGCGGGCGACAATGCGCAGCACATTGCTGCTTGGCAGCATCACCGAGGCCGAGTCATAGTGGATAACTTTTTTCAGCTCGTGCAGAATCAGCATCAGCACTTCGGCCGGGTTGAAGGTTGTGTTGAGGACGCGGGCGATCTCGCGCAAGGTCTCGGCAGTGCGATGCGAGGTTTGCTCGGCGGCGTACAGGCGGGCATTGCGCACATTCAGGGCCAGCTGGCGGCCGACATTGAGCAGGAAGCGCTCATCGCTCGTGCCAAAGGCATCCTCGGCATACGAGCGCACCGCCAGCACCCCCAGCGGGCGCGTGGGCGACTCCAGCAGTGGCACGCTCAGCCAGCTGGGCTTACGATGTCTGATCTGCGGCAGCTGTGGCTGCTCAACATCGTCGTAGAGATGCCAGTCAGTGTAGATATTGGCGATCCGCAGCGGCTGGGCGTGGCGCAGGGTCCAGCCAACCAGCGTCCCCGGCGGCAGCTGGCGGTCAACCGTGTGGGTCTGAACCGGCACGCCCTCCTCAAGCACCACCGCATACTCGACGCGGTCGCGGTCGGGATCGTAGATGACCACCTGAAACGCATCGGCCTGGAGAAAATCGCGCAGCACCACATCGATCGAGGGCAGCATCTGCTGCATATCGAGCGTCGAGCTAACCAGCTCGGTGATCCGCTGGAGCGCATCCAGCTCGGCCAGCTGGCGCTCGCGCTGGGCGAACAGGCGGGCATTCTGGGTGGCCAGGGTCAGCTGGCGGCCGACCTGGAGCATAAACAGCTCATCGCGGGGCAAGAAGTGATTTGGCTGATAGCTCTGCACCGTCAGGACACCCAGCGGAATACCGGCGTGGCTGATCAGCGGCACGCCCAGCCATGAGCGGGCGCCCTCCTCGGTCAGCCGAATGGTCTCAAGCTCAGGATACTGCGCGATCTCGATCTCAATATCGTTGAAGCGCAGCGGCTGGCCGGTGGTGAGCACCCAGGCGGTGGGGGTGCGGGACGGCATTGGCTTGCCGATCATCGCATCATAGCGCTGAACCTCGCCTCGCTCCAGCACATGCAGGCCCTCTATGGTCTTGGACTCGTGATTGTAGAGCACCACAAAAAAGGCATCAACCCCGAGAAACGACGTCAGCACCTCATCGATCGACTCGATCATCAGGCCCATATCGAGGGTCGAGCTGACCAGCTCGCTAATCCGCTGCAGCGCATTGAGCTCGGCCACCTGGCGCTCGCGCTGCTGAAAGAGCTGCACATTCAGCACGTGTAAGCTCACCTGGCTGGCGACCGACTGCAAGAACATACAATCGCGCTCGGTAAACGCATTTGGCAGATAGTTCTGAATCGAGATCACGCCCAGCGGACGCTCGCTGCGGTCCAGCATCGGCACGCCCATCCACGTCTCTACGGGTAAGCCGATCACAGTGCGCCGCACGATCTCGGGGAACAGGTGAATCTCTTGACTGATATTGACCAGAAACAGGGTTTCACGATGGCGCAGCACCCACTCGGTGAACGAACCTGGCCGCGGGGGTGTATCCTCGCTGATATAGTGGGCCGCCTCCTCGGCCTCGATGGCGACGCTATCGGTGAGCACATTACGGTCGGGGTCGTAGATCGCCATATAGAACACGTCGATCGGCAAAAACGAGCGCAGGGCAGTGTCCAGCTCGCGCAGCAAGGTGGAGGGATCGAGGGCGCGGCTGGCGGCATAGCTGATATGGCTCATGGCCTCCAGCTCGGCGATCTGGCGCTGCTGCTGCTCCAGGATATGGCCGTGCTCAAGCGCCAGCGCCAGCTGGTTGCCGACAACCTGCAGCAGCTCAATCTCGGCGCCCTTAAAGATGCGAGCGACAAAGCTGCCAACCAGCAGCGTGCCGGTGACCGCATTGCCACGCCGCAGCGGAATCAAGAGAAGGGTTGCGAGGGGCTGGAGCGCCGGCAGCACTGGCAATCGGCTATCGCTCTGCTCAACAATACAGGCTGTGTTCGACCGCATCACCTCGGCAAAGGGCGGCTCGCTGGCGCTCAGCGTGGCCGGCAAGCCACCAGCACCCAAATTACGCTGGGCCAGCGTGGTCCACTCATCAGCAGCCAGAGCCGCGACCGCGCCGGCATCCAGGCTCATCAGATCGAGGATAAAGTCCAGGGCCATGCCGAACATATCAGGCAGCGGCTGGGTCTGGGTCAGCATCGCGGCGATATCGCTGATGACGAACAGATCGGCGTTGCGCAGCTCGACCTGCGCGGCCAGCGAGCGGGTCAGCTCGGCCTGGCGATGGGAGAGGGTAGCATTTTCCAGCGCGACCGACATCGAGTTGGCCAGCCGGCTGAGCAGCTCCAGGTCGGGCTGGCGAAACGCGCCCACAGTGTAGCTCTGTAGCGAGATCACGCCCAGGGCATCATGGCCAAACAGCAGCGGCACGCCCATCCAGCCGCGCGAGGGCTTGTCGGTGCCAAAGCGGGTCGCCTCCGGCAGGCCGATTCGCGTGCGCTCAGTCAGAATATCGCTAAACAGCAGCGGCGTGCGATGCTCCACCATATACCCGGTGATATGGCCGACCGGGTCGTGCTCGCTAAACTCGATCTGGCCCTCGTCGACCAGCATCGCCAGGCGATAGGCGCTGCTATTTTCCGGGTCAAACAGGGCGATAAAGCAGGCGTCAAATACCCAGACGGTGCGCAGCTCGGCGTAGATGGTAGAGAGAAGCTGATAGGGGTCACTTTGCCCACGGCAAGCCAGCCCAATGCGATACAGTGCATCGAGCGCCCGCTGGGTCTGCTGTCGCTCCTCTTCCAGAGCCTGGATCTGGCTCTTGAGCGATGGTGTTCGCTGTATGGTTCTGGTCATAGTTGGTTGGTTTCACAATCAGGGCTAGCGTAGCATAGGGCCGGAGAGAAGTCAAAAAGTGGACTGTGGTTTGTGGGGATTAGAAATTAGGGTTTGTGGGGGTTTATTGAGATCAAATTGGGTACTTTTTGATTCGCCACCCCTCCGCCCCGACGCCCAAAGGGCACCCGGCGGGGAACCTCTTTGTGCATGACATGGTATTGATCTGGTATGTGGTCTCCAATCTCGACCCTGACGCCACCCAGTTTTTTGAGTACGCGTGTCGCTGGTGGTGGGAATGCACGTTCAAAATCCTGAAAAGTGGCCAATTTCAATGGGAACGCGGCCGAGTCACCGATCCGCACCGCGTGCGGGTGTTGTTGATGGGCGTGAGTTGTGCGCTCTGGGCGTTGTGGCTGCTCGGCCGGGAACATGAACGGATTCCGGTGGTCAAACCAACGACGCGCCAGCCCCAACAGCGGCGCCACCGCCTGATTGCCGATGGCTATGCGGCCTTTCGCCTGGCGGTGAAACGCCAGCAGCCACTCCAGATGCCCGCACTACGACCACCTCGGGTTCTGGACTATCAACGGGTCTTTGAATGGGTTAATAGTGCCTAGAACATCTGTGTGTCATGCACTAAGCTCTTTCCCTGGTCGATGGCGATGTTTTACCTATAGCAGCCGTTCTTGATTTTGGACTTTCGGCGTGCCTTGAACTGTGCTTCACTAATCACTGGAAGTACTGTTGGTATTCCTTAGTAATCCGCTGGTAGCATAATTACAGTGGCTGATCTGTCTGTCGACCGTAGCCCGGCGGAGACTGTCGAGATGCGCACACTCATGGCTGAGCTGGCCCGCAGCGTCACTACGATGAGCGCCGACCCCCACTATAGCATTGTCAAAGCTGTCTGGCCGGCGCTGCTCTTTGAGAAGCCGAATATCACTGCCCTGGCGCAGCAGCACGCCATCATCCCACGCGCCCTCTTCAATCTCAAAAATCGCATCGTCCGCCGGGTGATGCCCATGATTGAGCGCTGGCAGATCGTGGGCTAGCGCTGAAGGACCGAGGGGCGAGAACCGGCGTAGCGCAGCACAACGCGCTACGCCGGTTGTTAATCTCCCGGCGGGCGCTGGTGGCTGCCCGTGCGCCCGGATTCAGCCACAGCACTGTGACGACGTGTTTTCCGTTGGCGCAGAAACAAGGAAATCATAAGAAAAAATTAAGCTTTGCGTAACAACTGGCGCATAGACTCTGCACATACCGCGCTGTGAAGGAGGTTCTATGCTACGTTTTCAACGCCGGACGGGGTTCTGGGCGGGACTGCTGGTCGGCGCTGCCCTGACAGGACTGCTCTATCTTGGCAGCCGGCTTAAGCTGACTGCGTTTGTGCCGCTGGATATTGCCAATGCGATTATTGAGTTCACCCCCGGTGATATTGCCACGGCAACCATCGAAAATTTAGGCAAGTGGGGCATGCGCTCGCTGATTATCGCCAGCGTGCTGGGCTTTGTGCTGGCCTACGCCATCCTGGGGATGCTGCTGGCCACCTGGCTCCAGCGCCGACCAGACCGGCCAAACGCGCTGCTGCCTGGCGCGATCTCAGCCATCTTCCCCTTGGTCCTGACGCTGATCCTCGAACGAGCTATTCCGGCCAATCGGGCGATTGCCAACCTGGATAGCGGCGCAATTCTGCTGCTGGCGCTGGTGTACGGCCTGGGCGGGATGGCCCTTGGCTGGCTCACCGCCGGCCTGATCCGCCGCACCACGCCGGGGGCGGTTTCCGATACCAGCCGCCGGCGCTTTTTGCTCGGCAGCGTCGGGGCCGCTCTGGCGCTGGCGGCGGGCAGCGCCGGGGTCGCGGCGCTGATCCCCAGGCGCAGCGTTGAACAGGCGGGCGTGGCCCTGCCAACCGCCGTTCCCGCTCCACCAACGATCGTCCCCACGTCGCCGGCGGTCGCCACGGTCGCCGCCGGCGCACCCACGCCCACC
>JACCRK010000317.1 GCA_013813565.1 Herpetosiphonaceae bacterium | reverse complement strand
CGCCTATTCCGAGGCCGACCGCGACTCGCTGGCGGTTCGCATGGCCGATGAGGCGGTCTGTATCGGGCCGCCAGTGCCCGCCAAATCGTATCTGAACGCACCGGCCCTGATCAGCGCAGCGCTGATCAGCGACTGTGATGCGATCCACCCCGGCTATGGCTTTCTCTCCGAGAATCCCTACTTCGCCGAAAGCTGTGGAGAGTGCGGCCTGACCTTTATCGGCCCATCAGCCGACTCGATCAAGCGCATGGGCGATAAGGCGCTGGCCAAACAGGCCATGAAGCTGGCCGGGCTGCCGCTGATCCCTGGCACCGAAAACCCGCTGACCAGCGCCGAAGAGGCCCAGTCACTCGCCGATGATATCGGCTATCCTGTCTTGCTCAAAGCTGTCGCCGGCGGCGGCGGGCGCGGCATGCGGGTGGTCCAAAGCTCCGAGGAGCTGCCCCGCGCCTACGCCACCGCCCGCGCCGAGGCTGAGTCGGCCTTTGGCCGCGGCGACCTGTATATGGAAAAATATCTGCCGGTCGTGCGCCACGTTGAGATCCAGGTTCTCGCTGATAAATATGGCCACGCCATTCACCTTGGCGAGCGCGACTGCTCGCTCCAGCGGCGTCACCAAAAAGTCATTGAGGAGGGCCCATCGCCCGCTCTGACCCCCGAGATGCGCGCTAAGATGGGCGAGGCGGCCCTGCATGGCGTGCGCGAGATCGGCTACTACAACGCTGGAACGATGGAGTTTCTGCTCGATCCTGACGGCAATTTCTATTTCATGGAAATGAACACCCGCCTCCAGGTCGAGCATCCGGTCACCGAATGGCTCACCGGCCTTGATCTGGTCAAGTGGCAGCTGCGCATCGCGGCGGGCGAACGCTTGACGCTCACTCAGGATGCCGTTAAAATACGCGGGCATTCCATCGAATGCCGCATCAACGCTGAAGATGCCCAACGGGATTTCATGCCAGCTGGCGGAACAATTGACCTGTATCTACCGCCCGGCGGCCCGGGAGTTCGCGTTGACTCACATTTGTATTCCGGCTATCGGACACCAACCAACTACGACTCAATGTTGGCCAAAATCATTGTCTGGGGCGCAGATCGTGCTGAGGCGATCGATCGAATGCGGCGCGCATTAAGTGAATGTGTGATTAGCGGCATTACTACAACCTTGCCGTTTCAACTTTCCATGATGAATGAGCCAGCCTTTATCAAGGGTGAAATCGCCACCCACACGCTGGCTGATATTCTCAGCCAGAGATCAGAAGTCAAAAGTGCACTACCTGAGTAGGTATTGACTTTTTTGGAGCATTACGTGAGTAATCCTTTTGGAACTGTAACCATCGCCCCTGATGTCTTATCGACGATTGTCTCGTTGACCGCCCAGGACGTGCCTGGGGTTGCCCGTCTGGGCAGTGTGCCCGGGCAGCAACGGGTTGGGACGATGCTGGGCAGCAGCACCGCCAACGCTGACGGGGTGGCGGTGCGCGTGGTTGAAGATACCGTGGTCGCCGACTGCTATATCATCGCCAAGCCCGACCTCAACCTGTTACAGCTTGGCGAGCAGGTTCAGGCCGCCATCAGCCAGGCCCTCAATGAGATGGTCGGTATGCCGGTACGGGCCGTCAACGTCTACGTACAGGATGTTGAGCAGCCCCGTGGGTAGTTTACGCCATCGCGCCCGCGCCGCCGCCCTCCAGGCGCTCTTCGAGCTCGACCAAACCAATCACGACATGGAAGCAGTGATCGAACGCATCAGCAATGATGAGATGTTCAGCGCTGAAGGTCGTGAGTTTTTTGCACGGCTGGTTCGGGGCGGCTGGCAGCGCCGCGATGAGCTCGATGCGGTCATCGAGCGCCTCGCGCCAACCTGGCCGATTCACCAGATGCCCGGGGTGGATAAAGCCGTCCTGCGGATTGCACTATTTGAAATCTCTTTCGATACGGCGACCGACAAAGCACCGGTCAAAGCCGTGATTAACGAAGCGGTTGAGCTATCCAAACACTACGGCAGCGATAGTTCGAGTCGTTTTGTTAATGGTGTGCTGAGTACCGTGGTTAACAAGTCTTAGCGTGCCAACAGTGGCACCCATCCACATCTAAAGGAGCTAACGTATGTCAGAAGTAAACACGATGGAACGCCTGCGCAAACTTGTCGCAGAACAGTTGGGCGTAGAAGAAGACCGAATTGTGGCCGAGGCGTCGTTCATTGACGATCTCGAAGCCGACTCGCTCGATCTCGTTGAGCTGATTATGTCACTTGAAGAAGAATTTGATATTGAGATTTCTGATGAAGAAGCAGAGAAATTGACAACTGTTGGTGAAGCCCAGTCCTTCATTCAGGTTCGCCTCGCTTAATCAAGAGGTAATTATCGATTATCAGTTATCAGTTATCAGTCTCAAGATTGGTCATTGGTGATTGATAATCGATGATTAAGCATTATGACGATTTTTGGCATTGGTCCATTTGAGCTCCTGATTATTGTGGTGATCGCGCTGGTTGTTGTCGGCCCAGAGCGCTTGCCCGAGATGATGTTTCAGATTGGGCAGGGGATTAACAAAGTTAAGCGGCTGATTCTGGACCTGCGCGATCAGGCCCGCACTGAGCTGGGTGATGACTATGAGTCGTTCGAGCAGATGACGCGCCAGATTCGCGAGCTCGATCCACGCCGCCAGATCCAGGATCTCGGCCGCTCGCTCCTCGATGACTCGGCCCCATTTCCCAAAATAGACATCCCCAAAAGTGCGGTGGTGCTGCCGCTGCCCCGCAGCGAGGCCGCCGATCTGGCGCGTATGATGCTGGACGATGACTTGCTCGATGTGCCGCTTCAGGAATCACTCAGCCCTAAATCCGCCGCTGCAACCGTGTCCGACCTGTTGAACGAGCCGCCCCTGCCGGCGGAATCAAGCAGCGCTGTGCCCGCCACCATCACACAGGAGCACGAGAAGTATGGCTGAGAAGCAAGCGGTCTATGTGCCAGCAAGCACAATGACCTTGCTCGATCACTTGCGCGAGCTGCGCACTCGCCTGGTCAAGGTGTCGATCGCGGTCGTTCTCGGCCTGATCGTTGGTTTCTGGCTGCTCCAGACCACTGGCTTTATCAACTATGCCATTCTGAACTTTGTCGGCACCCAGGGCGTGCAGATCACCGAGGTCACCGAGGGGTTCACCACCTACATCAGCGTGGCGCTCACCATCGGAATTATTCTGGCAATGCCCGTGATGATCTACCAACTGCTGGCCTTTCTGACACCTGGCCTGACCAGAGCCGAAAAGCGCTGGATCTATCTTGGCCTGCCGCTGGTGATTGGGTTTTTCATCGGCGGGATCGCCTTTGGCTGGTTTGTGACCGCTCCGGCGGCGATTAGCTTCCTGGTTAATTTTGCCAGCACCGACTCCCTCGGCCTGATTGAGAATAAACCGGCGCTCCGCGATTTTCTGGGCATCCTCACCCGCCTGCTGCTGATCAATGGCATTATTTTTGAGCTGCCAATGGTGATGTTTACCCTCG
>JACCRK010000375.1 GCA_013813565.1 Herpetosiphonaceae bacterium | reverse complement strand
GGAAGTTGCCGATCTCGATGAACAGCTGATCGCCCCGCTTGGTCATATTGACCTTGTTGACCTCGACGTGGGGCAGCGGCAGCCGCAGCTCGTACTGTTCGCCGATCTTGTTGATGTCCATCGTCTTGCCCTCGAAAAACACCTCCAGCGGGCTGCGCTCGCCAAACAGCGACGCCCCGACATCGCCCAGATCTTCCAGCCCCTTGATCTCGCGGGCGTACATCGGCGCCTCCCAGATTGGCAGCGGCGCGAAAATGTCGTAGACCTGCTCGCGGTAGGTGGCCTGCATCGCCTGCATCTGGGCCAGAAAGTCGCCGCCGGTGGCCGACGCTGGCAGGACCCGGTTGAGCACCACGCCATCGACGGGATAGCCGTAGAGCGCCAGGTAGGTCGCGGCCCGCTGGGCCTCCTTGATCACCATGCGCTCGGGGTTGACGACCAGCCGGTAGGAGCTGACCTTAGGATCGATCAGGGTGGCGCGGAGGGCATCGACCTGCTCGACAAAGCGCGGCAGCGAGTCGAACACATCCGAGGCCGGCATGAGCGCCCGCACCAGCGGCTTGGCGATCTTCATCGTGGAGGTTTCCCACTGCATCACCCGCGAGGCGTACCAGGTGAAGGTCTCCGGCATCGTCAGCAGGCGCACCGTCTCCCCGGTTGGGGCGGCGTCGACGATTACCGCATCGTAGTTGCCCTCTTTGGCCTGCTTGCGAATATGCAGCAGGCTGACAACTTCCTCCATGCCGGGGATGACCGCCAGCTCCTCGGCGGCAACCTCGTTGACTCCCTTGCGCTTGAGCAGCGTCGAGACAAAGCCCTGGAGCTCGCCCCAGTGCTGGCGCACCTCATCGAGCACGTTAACTTCCTGCGCCCACAGCTTGTCTGCGAGCTGGGTTGGCAACGGACCAACATCTTGATCGAGCACATCGGCCAGCGAGTGAGCGACATCGGTGCTCACGACCAGGGTTCGATAGCCCAGCTGGGAGGCCCGCACGGCGGTCGCGGCGGCAGTGGTGGTTTTGCCGACCCCGCCTTTGCCCAGATACAGTATCAGTCGCATAGTCTCACATCCTTCTAGAATACCCTGATTTGACGTTGATTATGCCCACCCTGTTGCACACATCAGGCCATTGATCTAATGTTACACCTTGCGGCGCTCGTAGCGCAGGTACGCGATGATTCCCGCGATCAGCACAATAATGTAGATGGCAAAGAAGGCCCAGGTGGTGATGCGCTGGCGATCGAAGCTGCTGAGATGGATGAACGCTGTGGCGGTGGCCAGCGCGGTAAAGGTGAGGGCGGGCAGAAACAGGCCGCGAACCTGGCCCCAGGTTCGCTGCATCGCCGACCAGAACGCGCCAACGCCCACCGCGATAAACAGCGATCCGAGGAAGCGCGTGTTCAGCGCGGTGCGGAGCGGCCACGGCCACCACTGGTCGCCAGCGGGCTTGCCATCGGCCAGGGCGGTGCCGACCCCGGCCGCGCCAGGCAGGAAGAACATCACCATCCCAACGCCAAACGTCAGCACCCCGACCAGCATAAAGATAATCTTCAGATCACGTCCGAGCAGTTGCGATTCTTTGTCCATAGCACGCTCCTTGTTGTTGATCACGCGCAGTCTAGCAGATTGGTTAGTGAGCGTCTAGATTATCGGCCGATTCGGGCTGTTTCCAGGCTGGATTTTTGAACCTGATAGCAGGGTGATTTTTATCTGACAAATCTATGATATAATCCGCCGCGTTGTCCGCCCGCCCTGAAACATTGCGCCATGCTGCGCAAATTGCGGGTTCCACCACAACCCTGGAGGATTCTTTGACACATCGCCATCGTCTCGTCGGAGCCTTACTTTTGCTCCTGTCGCTGGCTATATCCCCGACATCAGGCCGCGCCGCCGCGCCGCGCTGGCCCGCCGCTGCCACAACTGGCACCGCAATTCTCGCCTCTGGTGATCTCAGCCTCGCCGCCGACGCCGCTCCCGCCGCTCCCGCCTACGGCAGCTACGCCCGTTTTGGCCTGTTCGACTCGCAGCCCCAGACCACCCCGGCGACCAGCCGCGTGCAGGTGCAGCTTCGCGCCACCGTGCCCGCCGCTGCCGCCGTGCGCCTGGATGTGCGGATCGCCACCGGCGCGAAGTGGAGCGGCTGGACCCTGGATGTCGCCGACGGGGCGACGGTGACGTTCGACCGGGTTGGCCAGCAGGTGCAGTATCGCCTGACGCTGCTCGCCCAGGCCGCCGCGCCGCAGGTTCAGTCGGTCACGCTGACGGCGCTGCCGCTGCGCCCTGAAGATAGCGTGCGATCAATGCAGGATGAGCCAGTTGCGCCAACCTACCACATTCGAGCCACCCGTATGGGGCTGGTCGGCGACCGCACCGCCAACGGGCATATTATCCAGCCGAACGACTGGTTCGTCTCCCTGCCATCATTCCGCTCGCTCTCCTCGAAGGGCGGCTCGGAGTACATGGCGCGGCTGTCCTACAAGGGCAAATCAATCGTGGTGCCGGTCTGGGAAGTCGGCCCGTGGAACATCCACGACGACTACTGGAACGTCAACCGGGAGCGCTTCGCCGACCTGCCGGTTGGCTGGCCCCAGGATCACGCGGCCTACTACGACGGCTACAACGGTGGCTGGGCCGAAAAAGGGCGTGTGCGCTTCCCCACCGCCGCCGATGTTGGCGATGGCGCCTGGCTGGCGCTGGGCATTGCCATGAACGATGAGCAGAAAGCGATCGATATCACCTTCCTGTGGCAGGGCAGCGATCCTGGGCCGAATCCCACGCCGCAGGAGCCGGGCGCCAAGCCCGAGCCAGCTCCGCCGCCCGCCGACACCGCCGGGGTGACGACAGTTGATGAGCTGAGCGCCGAGTTCGCTCGCTCGGAAGCCAAGTGGTATGAGTTCAGCTGCGGCCAGGGCGGCCACGCCTTCTGGACCTACACCACCACCAAGGCCGCCAGCGCCACCAACAACGCCACCTGGCAGGCGAACTTGCCGGCTGGCCAGTACGAGGTCAGTGTGTTTGTGCCGCTGTGCCGCAATGGCAAGGCCGACACCACCGGCTCCCGCTACACGATCAACCACGCCGATGGCAGCGCCGAGGTCAAGGTCAACCAGGCCGCCAATGTCGGCAAGTGGGTCTCGCTGGGGACCTACCGCTTTGACGGCAGCGGCAGCATCGCGCTGGCCGACCTGGCCGACGACAGCATGCGCTCGCTGTGGTTTGATGCCGCACGCTGGACCGCCAGATAGCCCACCAAAAATGCCCACCGTCAGGGATTTCTGACGGTGGGCGTTTTGATAAGATCTCACGCATTTGACCCATTTCTTGGTTTTGTTCGGGCCCTTCGTGGATAAAAATGCTCTAGCTCAGCCTGCCGACCGGCGTTAGCCCTTTGACAATCCGCACCGGATCGCTGGCGTACAGGGTTGTCAGCGGGCCGGCCCGCGCGCTCAGGCGCTCGCTGGCCAGGGTCCACTCGTGCATCCGGCTGCCCCCGGCGTAGATCGGTGAGTTAGGCCGCAGCCAGCTCAACAGCTCAATCATCAGGACCAGCACAGTTTTTGGGCCAAGCTGATAGGGCACCAGGAACACTCCCAGGGTCCACGGCTCGGTTGGAAAGCCGTCCGGGTCGTTCAGCTCGACCAGCTCCTGCACCACCCGCGCATTCGGGTACTCGGCCAGAGCCTGGCTGGCCTCCTCCCAGCGCTCGAACTCGGTCGTCACCAGGGCCACCGCCCCGTCGGGGAGCTTCTGGGCTAGCTCCAGCGCCAGCGGCAGCAGGTCGTCACCAAGCAGCAGCGCCCGGTCGTCCGGGCCGGCTGGCTGCACCAGGCCGCTGAACTGCGGTGCAACCAGCGCCGCATATTCGCTCCGCCGATCAGCCCTGCCCTGCTCGCGAGCACCCCGGCCTTTTGATTTTTCTTTCGCCATCATGACCTCCAAAAACAATAAAAGAGCCCGGCTGGCTTGTGCCAGCATGCTCATCGCAGTATCATATCGATTAGACCCATTGAAAGGAGTAGCCTGTGCGCCGTTTGCTCGGACTCGGACTCGCGTTCGCCCTGATCGTGAGTGTTCAAACTGCTCGCGCCGCCAGCCAGTCGGCCAATATTGTTGATTTCAGCTTCGAGCCGGCCGCCATCAGCGTTGGCGTTGGCGATAGCGTCACCTGGACTAATACCGGCAGCGCCCCGCACACCGTCAGCTCACAGTCCGATGTCGAGACGTTCGACTCGGGCACGCTGGGCAGCGGTGGAACGTTTACCTACACCTTCAATAAAACTGGATCATTTGACTTCCAGTGCAATGTCCACCCGCGCATGGTCGGCACTGTCACCGTCTCCAGTGCGCCAGCGGCACCTGCACCTGTTGCGCCGGCTGCACCAGGAATGCCAGCCTCAGGCAGCGCCACTCAGCTGCCCCTGCTCGGGCTGCTCGGCGCCGCCGGGGCGCTGCTGGCCGCTGGACTCGTGCTGCGCCGCCGGATCGCCATCCGCCACCAGTAGCTTCGACCGGCTCAGCCAGCGGGCTTCGACCGGCTCTGCCACCATTAAGGTAGCTGAGCCGGTCGAAGCTTTAGCGCCGGACGGTCATCACTTCAGCCGGGTGACCACGGTGGCGATTCCAACCACGACAAAGATCACCGCATACAGCGCCCGCACGGGCAAAAACTGGGTTACGGCCAGCGCGCCCAGGGCCAGCGCCACGCCGGCGGCGGCCTGCATCACCGGGCCGCGCTTGTTGGTCGCCCAGGTGATCACCCGCATCACTGTCTCGCCCATCAGCGCGGCGAAGAAAATGATGAAGAAGCCGAATATGCTCGTGGCAAACGCCCCAATCGCTCCCGCCACAAAGCTCACCGCCGCCCCTTTGGCCACATCAGTCGGCGTGACATCGTACAGCGGCGAGCGGCGCGCCTTGCGACAGTCCGGGCAGAGGAAGCCAACCGGGGTCGTCTGGGCGCACTTGGCGCAGATCGGGTTGCTGCACTGGATGCAGCGCAGCCCGGTCTCGACATCGGGATGGCGATAGCAGAACAGCGCCTCGGCGGCGGGCGGGGTCAGCGGCCGCGGATCGATCGGCGGCCGCTCGACCTCGGGGTGGGGATTCGAGACGCCCGATTTGAGCGCCTCCAGGCCGCCACGCGCCGCCACATTGCCCGGATCAAGCTCCAGCACCCGCTCGAAGGCCTGGCGCCGCTCGCTGAACGTGCCCACCACCTGCGCCAGCGCCAGCCAGGCCGGGGCGTTGTGCGGGTCGAGCCTGGTGGCTTTGCGCAGCGCCGCCCGTGCATTGGCCTTATCATTGCGCTGGGCGGCGGACTCGCCGTAGGCCAGCAGCGTCGCGACATCTTCGGTCGCAGCAATATCGAGTGTGTCAGGTGATGACATTGATTTCCCTTCATGTAGAACCATCCAGCACTGCGCCTGTGGCGTAGCATCTACGGGTATTATAACGAGTTTTAGAGCGGCCCTATAATGGTATCAATCAATGTTCACACCTTTGAGGAGCAGATATGCGGATTATTGTGATTGGCAGCGGCTTTGGCGGACTGGGCGCGGCCATTCGGCTGCAGACCAAGGGCCACGATGTGGTGGTGCTGGATAAGCGCGACAAGCCTGGCGGCCGGGCCTATGTCTACGAGCAGGACGGCTTTAAGTTTGATGGCGGCCCGACCGTCATCACCGCCCCCTTTATGATCGATGAGCTGTTTACCAACGCCGGCCGCCGGGCTGAGGACTATGTCCAGATGGTGCCCGTCAGCCCGTTCTATCGGATTTTCTTCCACGATGGGACCCACTTCGACTACTCCGACGACCTGCCCGCGATGGTGCGCCAGATTCGCGAGCTCAACCCCGACGATGTCGATGGCTACCTGGAGTTTGTGCGGCGGGCCGAGAAGATTTTCGACAAGGGCTTTACCGAGCTGGCCGATCAGCCCTTCCTCAAGCCCTGGGATATGATTAAAATCATCCCGGATATGGTCAAGCTTGAGTCCCACCGTACGGTCTATGGCTTTGTTGCGAAGTTTGTCAAAAACGAAAAGCTGCGCCAGGTGCTGACGTTCCACCCGCTGCTGGTCGGCGGCAATCCCTTCCAGACCACCAGCATCTACACGCTGATCAACTACCTGGAGCGCAAGTGGGGCGTGTGGTTCGCCAAGGGCGGCACCGGGGCGCTGGTCAGCGGGATGGTGCGGCTGTTCGAGGAGCTGGGCGGCACAATGCAGCTCAACACCGAGGTGGCCGAGATTACCACCAGCGGCGGGCGGGCGACCGGCGTGCGAATGCAGGATG
Source organism: Herpetosiphonaceae bacterium (assembly GCA_013813565.1). Classification (GTDB taxonomy): domain Bacteria; phylum Chloroflexota; class Chloroflexia; order Chloroflexales; family Herpetosiphonaceae; genus JACCRK01. The sequence goes on along the minus strand of JACCRK010000375.1, from coordinate 8,974 downwards.
GCAGCGAGCTCCACGCCGATGCGGTGGTCTGCAATGGCGAGGTCGCCTTCGCCTATCAGCATCTGCTGCCGGCCGCGCTGCGCAAGAAGTACACCGACCGCAAGCTGGCCCGCATGCGCTACTCAATGTCGCTGGTGGTGATCTACTTCGGCACCGATCGGCTGTATCGCGGCACCGATGGCCCGCCGCTGGCCCACCACGACATTATTCTGGGGCCACGCTACAAGCCGCTGCTCAATGATATTTTCAACAAAAAGACCCTCGCCGACGACTTCTCGCTGTACCTGCACATGCCCACCCTGACCGATCCGTCGCTGGCCCCGCCTGGCTGCGAGGCCTTCTATGTGCTGTCGCCAGTGCCGCACCTCGGCTCGGGCACCGACTGGAGATCTGCCGCCAAGCCGTATCGCGACCGGATTATGCAGTTTCTGGAGGAGCGCTACCTGCCCAACCTCAGCCAGCACATCGTCAGCGAGCACATGATCACGCCGCTGCACTTCGCGCAGGATCTGAACAGCTACCAGGGCAGCGCCTTCTCGGTCGAGCCAATCCTGACCCAGTCGGCCTGGTTCCGGCCCCACAATCAGTCCGAGGAGCTGCCCAACCTGTACTTCGTCGGCGCCGGAACCCACCCTGGGGCGGGCCTGCCGGGCGTGCTGTCGAGCGCTAAGATTGTCGATGATTTGATTGCGCAGGGTGTTGGGGTGGTGTAGGGATCGGGGATCGGGGATCAGTGGATTTAGCTCCTGATCCCCGATCCTCGATCCCTGCCCGCTTCACGCTACCACTTCGCCCAGCCCGACGACCTCGTCGGGCTTTTCGCGCTCCTCGATGTTCATCACGCCTGGAAATTCACGCGCCAGCCGCCTGGTCTATAATGGCGCCACATGATTTTCTCTAGAAACAGAGGCGCCGCTTATGACAACGTGGTTTGAGACGGTTCGTGATCTGACAATTCAACTTGTGCGCTGGCCGAGCGTCACCAACAGCCCTGGCGAGCGCGACTGGAGCCAGCAGCTGTATGACCTGCTGGCCCAGACCGCCTATTTCGCGGGCCATCCTGAGCATCTGCGGCTGCAGCGGACCAGCGCCGACCGCTACGAGCGCTCGAACCTGTACGCCTGCGTGCGCGGCGCCGGCCCGGCGACAGTGGTGCTGGCGGGTCACTACGATGTAGTCAGCATCGAAAACTATGGCAACCTCGCGCCATGGGCCACCGAGCCACTGGAGCTGCTGCCGCGCCTGATCGCCGAGCTGAGCGCCAACGCCACCAGCGATTCCGATCAGCTGGCGCTGCACGATCTGCAAAGCGGCGACTATTTGCCTGGGCGCGGGGCGCTGGATATGAAAAGTGGCCTGGCGGCAGGGCTGGCGGTGCTGCTCAAGTTCGCGGCCCAGCCGGAGCGCCAGGGCAACCTGCTGTTTATCGCCACGCCTGACGAGGAGGACAGCTCCCACGGCGCCCGCTCGGCGGCGCTGGATCTGCCGGGGCTGGCGCAGGAGTGGGGGCTGGATCTGCGGGCGGCGATCAACCTTGACGCCAGCAGCGATCACGGGTCGGGCGCCGATGGGCAGGCGATTTTCCTCGGCACAGTCGGCAAATTCCTGCCGTCGGTGTACGTCGTTGGCCGCGACACCCACGCCGGCTATCCGTTCGACGGCATCAACGCCAACCTGCTGGCCGCCGCGATCACCCAGCGGATTGAGTGCAACGTGGCGCTGTGCGACGAGGTCGAGGGCGAGATCGCGCCGCCGCCGGTCAGCCTCAAGCAGGCCGATCTTAAGCCGCAGTACGATGTGACCACGCCAGCGAGGGCCTGGTGCTACTTCAACTATCTGACCCACGGCCGGCCAGCCGCCGAGGTGCTGGCCTGTTTCACCGCCGAGGTTGGGGCGGCGCTGCAGACCGCCCTCAGCGCCTATGATCGACAGGCCCAAAGCTATGCCGCCCGCAGCGGCCCGTCCGTGCGCCCGGCCTGGGTCACCCATGTTCACACCTTCGCCGAGCTCCACGAGCGCGCTCTGGCGCAGGGCGGAGGGGCCTGTCATGCGGCGCTGAGCGACCTGACCGCCCAGCTGATGCAGGACCACACGCTGGACACGCCGACCTTTAGCCGCGAGATCATCGAGCTGCTGTGGCGGTATAGCGGCTGGAGCGGGCCGGCGGCGGTGGTCGCCTTTGGCTCGCTGCACTATCCGCACAGCCTGGTGGACCCAAGCCGGCCCCAGCACGCCCGGCTGCAGGCGGCGGCCCACCGGCAGGCGGCCGCCCTGGCCGCCGAGCGCAACACATCGCTGCGGGTGCGACCATTTTTCACCGGGATCTCGGATATGAGCTTTTTTGGCAGCGCGATGGCGCCAGCCGACCAGGCGGTGGTGCAGGCCAACACGCCGCTGTGGGGCTCGCGGCTGCAGTTTGACTACGCCGCAGTTCGGGCGCTGGATCTGCCGATCGTCAACATTGGGCCGTGGGGACGCGACTACCATCAGCGCAGCGAGCGCATTTTTATGCCCTACTCGTTTGAGGTCGTGCCCGAGCTGATCTGGCGCGTCGCCCAGGATGTGCTTGATGGGGGTTAGGGGCAAGACCGATCAACGAAGGGCACGAACGGCACGAAGAATTGGCTTTAGCCCCTAACGTCTAATTTTCGATTTGCCAGAGCACCTGGCCGGTGCGCGCATCAAGCACCGCTACAAGATCGCTGGTCGAGAACAGCAGGCGGTTGCCGCTTAGTCTGATGGCGGGCTGCCTGCCGATAAACATCGTCTGGGTATAGCGCCAGGCGATCGTGCTATCGCCACCGACCAGCTGCACCAAAACCTTGTCATCGTCCTCGATATCCTGGGCGCCCACCAGCAGGCCCTGGCCGGGCAGCACTGCCCAGCGCGGCTCGGCCATATCCAGCGAGCTGTCGCTGTTGGCGATCTCAGGGCTCATATGCAAGATCTCGCCGGTGCCGGCAGCGATCGTCTGAACGAGCAGCGTCGGCGTGCCGCGCTGCTTGACGGCGGCCAGATACAGGTTGGGTCCATCAAAGCCAATCGGGTAGAGCGCCCGCTCGGTCTGCTGGACAATCACCGGCGGGCCGCCAGCTGAGATTACCGCCACCCGATCCTCGGTGCCGATCGCCAGCTGATCGCCCTGCGACACCAGCGTAAAGTCCGAGGCTGAGCTCCGCTCGAACTCCTCGGGCAGCGGCTGCGCCCACTGCGCCGCGCCATCCACGCCCAGCCGCTCCAGGGTCAGCGCGTCACCGCTAGGGCGCAGGCGATACAGGCCGGGGTTCTGCGGCTGATCGTCGGCCCACCACAGCGCGCGATCAAACTGCTCGATGCCCAGCTCATACGTGCGGGCTGGCTCGCCGGTCCGTAGATCGTAGCAGTAGATGGCCTCAGGATTATCCTCGGGCCGCTCGCTATCGCAGATCGTATCGGCCAGGCGCTGGAAATCCTGGGCGTAGGGCTCGCGCAGCGTCACCTGCCAGTTCTGGGCACCGGTCTGGCGATTGAAGCTGGTCAGTGCATTGTCGGCGCTCTGGACAACCAGCGCATCGTCGATGGCGTAGGCGCGGAACGGGTAGATCTGCACCTTATCCGGCAGGGTGGCCGTCCACAGCGCGCGGCCATCGTCGATGGCATAGGCGCGGAGCTCACGCTCACGGGCGGTGATCACCACATCACTGAAGTAGCCTAGCTTGATCGAGGTATCGCTGAGGGGAACGTTCCAGAGCAGCTTGCCGGAGGCCCCATCGAGCAGCAGAATACCGTACGCGTTAGCGACATAGCCCTGGCCAAGAATCTCAGGCAGCTCATCGCCGTCGATATCGGCGACCCAGATCCCCTGATCGCCGACCAGGCGCACCGGCGCATCTAGGGGCGGGATCGATGCTATCTCGCCTGAGCCGGCCACAATGGTTGCCTCCAGACCAGCGGGCAGCGCCTGATCGATCACCGTGCGCACCTGCCGAAAGACAAAGAAAAACGCGCCGCCGATCAGCGCAAACACAAAGAGCATCACCAGCAACGGCCCTTTCATCGAAGGGCGGCGGTAAGGCGGCATCTGGTTGCCAGGCTGATACATGGATCGATTCCTTTCGCAGAAAGATGATCTAACTCGCGGCTAATCCAGCGTGACGATCTGAGCGTTGAGCCAGGCGATCACTGCCTGTTTATCGACCTGCTCGGTGGGCAAGCCATCCCAGAAGGCCAAGAAATGATCGCGGAACGATTTAGCGATCGCCGGATCGTGGAGCAAAATATTGACGTTGTCGCGCTTGCTGCTGGCGGCGTCGTGCTGCTGCCACGACTCCAGAATAATCGTCTGGCGGCCCTCGACCTTCCAGTAGACCGGAATAAGATTATCCTCCAGCGAATCGACCAGCCCCAGGTGATAGGTCGGGAAGTTTTCCAGCAGATAGATCACGTGGCGGACCCACAGCACCACCTCCTCGGGAGTGAGCTGGCTGTTGGCCTCGTTGCGCAGCCAGTCATCGACCGGCAGCTCCCCGCGCTGGAACAGCGCCTCAAGCGCCGACTTGGCCACGATATGGCGGGCCGTGTACACGCCATCGCGCAGATAGTTCTCAAACATCAGCACGCCCCGCGCATGATATTCGAGCAGCGTCTGACACCACAGCCGCAGACTGATCTGCTCCTGCTCGCTGCGGCTGGTCTCGGTCTGCAAGATTCGCTCGATGTAGGCCGCCCGCACCGCCGTAGGCATCACCTGCAGGGCAAGACCCTCTTTGAGCAGCAGCTGATCGCCGGGCTCGGCCTCGATGTGGAGCGTGGCGGTCTTGAAATCCAGCGAGCGCTCGGAGAACACCTCCAGCAGCGGCTGGGTCTGGTCGCGCATAGTGCTGGCGTACTGGCTGAGCATGCTGAAATGGCTGCTGTCGGCGGGGAAGAAAAAGCCGGTATCAACATGGCGGGCCTGACGACTGCCAAACATCGACAGCGCGCCCTGCCCAGGCACGATCAGCAGATCGGTTGAGACCACCGGGGCGATGTGGGGCGGAAAAATATAGGGCAGATACTGGCCGCGATAGCCAAGCATGGAGAGCATCTTGATAATCAGGGCAAAGCGGCGGTCGGTAGCGCCGTGCAGACGCCAGAGATGGACGATATTCCAGCCAGCGTTCAGCGCCTGGCGCAGGGCGGCCCGCCAGGTTGGCGCCAGGTCAGGATAGATCGTCAGCGGGTCGTGTTCGCTTTGAAAGGTGACAATAATTTCGGCGCCGGGCAGCGGGGTGTGCTGGGCCGCCGCCGTCACCAGGGCGATCGCCTGGAGCAGCAACGACTGCACCCCTTCAATCACCGCCCCATTGGTGCTGCGCCCGCTGAGCGGCTTTGCCGCTACCACCTCAAGGTTATGGCTGGGGCCAAAGCCGGTCTGGACGGTCGCTAAAACGCTGCTAACATTGGTGACCTGTCCGGTCTCAAAGGCCGCCAAGCTGCCCGGCGCCAGCTCAAGGGCGCGCTCGTAGGCCTTAAGAAAAGCGGGAGTTGCCCGCGACAGCCCGGTCTCTACCGCGGAAACATAGCCCTTGGTGTAGCCAATCTTGTTGACCAGCTCCGTCAGACTCATATCTCGCTCTTCGCGCAATGCCCGTAGATACGACGTTGTATCCTTTGGTTTACGTCCCAAGATAAAGCCTCGCTGATTTAATTCATCAAACAATTCAACAAACAATGTAGTTGATCAAACAGGTTCCGTCAACTATACTCGACAGTAATTAATAATTTTAATAATTTCACAGCAGGAGCAGCACTATACGATAACAACACCATCAACGGGCTTGGATTTGGGTGTCCTGAAGTGTCGGTTAACTAATTGTTCCCAATCAAGGAGAACCACTCTTATGAACTTTGGTGGACGTTGGAACGCACGATTTAGTCGGTTTAGCGCGGTATTTTTTGTTGTATTGATGCTCATGACCCTCGCAACAAACGCCTCAACTGCCTCCGCTCAAAAATCCGATCCTGGGGCTAAGGCACCAGCAGAAAAAGTTATCCCAGACACCCTGCCTGTTGTTGATGAAAAAACTCCTGAAGCTGATCAAGCGCGAGCCGTTGAGCCGATCCCAACCACCGACATCGTCGGCGGCACCGAGGCCGTGCCGGGCGCATGGCCCTGGCAGGCCCGGCTGGCGGTGGGCGGCTACATGTGTGGCGGCTCGCTCGTCACCACCCAATGGATTGTCACGGCGGCGCACTGTGTGCAGGGCCTCTCCCCCAGCCAGGCCACGGCGATCCTGGGCGACCACGACCGCACCGTGACCGAGTCCTCCGAGCAAACCCGCTCGGTCAGCCAGATCGTCGTTCACCCCAACTACAACGCCAACACCTCCGACAGCGACATCGCGCTGCTGAAGCTTTCCAGCCCGGTGACCCTGAACAGCCGCGTGGCGCTGATCCCAATGGTGACCAGCACCGATAGCGCGCTATACGCCGCTGGCGTGCTGGGAACCGTGACTGGCTGGGGGACAACCTCATCGGGCGGCTCAACGCCGGCCAAACTGCGCCAGGTCTCGGTGCCGATTGTCACCAACACTACCTGTAACGCCTCGAACTCCTACAACGGCCGGATCACCGCCAACATGCTGTGCGCCGGCTACTCCTCTGGCGGCAAAGACTCCTGCCAGGGCGATAGCGGCGGCCCGTTTGTGGTGCCGAATGGCGCATCGTGGAAGCTGGCCGGCGTGGTCAGCTGGGGCGATGGCTGTGCCCTGGCCAACAAGTACGGCGTGTACGTCCGCCTGAACAACTTCACCAGCTGGGTGAATGGCTACATCAACAGCACCCCACCGCCCGCAGGCCTGCAAAATGGTGGCTTCGAGAGCGTCGGCGCCAGTTGGTCACAGTCATCCACCGGCGGCTACGCCATTCCGGCCACCACCCGCCCCCGCACGGGCAGCTACAGCGCCTTCATGGGCGGCTACAACAGCGGCACCGACACCCTGTATCAGGCGGTGACCATTCCCAGCAACGGTGTCCTACGCTACTACTGGTATATGCAGACCCAGGAAACTGGCACAACTGTCTATGACCGCCTGTATGTGCGCCTGTACAACACCAGCGGCGGCCTGGTGACGACCCTGCGCACCTGGTCGAACGCCTCGACCAAAGGTGTCTGGACCCAGGATAGCCTGAGCCTTTCCAGCTACGCCGGCCAGACCCTGCGCGTTCAGTTTGTAATGACTGGCGACAGCAGCCTGACAACCTCGTTCTTTGTGGATGATATCACCCTGCAGTAGACCGCAGACCCAAACCGCCCCTTCCTTGCCGATGCAGGGAAGGGGCGGTTTGGTTTTAGGGCGGCTAGAATGGGGGCGGGTACGGAGATCCGCGGTACATTGACCCGCCGTACATATTATTCTGGCGGCGGCTCGGCGGCGGGCGCAGGCGCGTCGCCCTGAGATAGCCAGCGCTCGGTGTAGGTCGGCTCGGTGGGGCGAAAGTGTCTGGCGGCGCGGGTCAGATAGGGCGTGCTGATGCGGCGCAGGAATGCGAGCAGGCCCTCGGCGTGGATCGCCCCCAGCGCCTCGCGATAGTACTCGAAGATATGCACATTGCCCAGCTGCCAGCCGGCCCGCAGCGCCCCTGCGCCGATCACCGCCGAGACCTCCAGCAGCGTCCGGCCCTCGGCGGCGGCGGCCGCGCCCAGCCCGTCGAAGGTTGCGCCCAGCGCCTCGGGGGCGGGCAGCAGCTCGACGTTGGCCTTGAGGCTGTCCCACGAGCTGCGCAGCGCGGCAATATTCAGCGGCGGCAGATCGACTGCATCCGCCGCCAGGCCCGAGGTGCCCTCCAGCGTCTGGAGCAGCGCGTCGACCGAGGTGATATCGGCGTCGGGCAGCAGGGCGCCGCTGCGCTGCAGCTCGGCGACCAGCGCGGCCAGATAGGCGCGAGTGCCGCCGGTCAGGTCGGCGGCGGCGGCCAGCAGCCACAGCGGCGACCAGCCCATCGTCAGCACGCCGGTCAGCTCGACGGCGTTGCCAACCGCCTTGCGCGTCGCCAGCTCGCCCGCCGTCATGCCGTCGGCGGGAAAGGTGTCGGGCACGTCGCCGACCAGCTCCACCACCACCCGCAGCAGCCGGGCGAACGTCACCTGGTACAGCTTGGCGCTGCGCAGGCTTTTGGGCAGGACGAGGTTGGCGGTCTCGGCCAGCAGCCCGCCAGCCACCGCCGCGCTCGCCCGCAGGGTGCGCTCCGGCAGCGAAGCGAGATAATCAGTTTCTTTGGCCATGATGGTCACTCCTGTCGTCTGGGTTGTCGTTCTGGCCATATGACGCAGGCCGGTGGGTTTTTGTTTTAGTGGCCTCACCCGGCGTTGCGCACCACCACAATTTATGGATTCTCCCTTCGTCAAGCGGTCACTTTTGATTCGCCTCCCTTCCGTCCCATCCACCCAGAGGGTACCCGGGAGGGAGACGCCGGGGGTTTTCATCCCCCTGCCGTCCAAGGGGCACCCGCCTAAAGTTTAGTTTGTGGATTAATATTACTTTGTGGATGAAACCACATATGTCCACTTGGCGAAAAACTATACGTCCTGTCTTCCTGTTCGTGGACGAGGTGCAGAGCTAACCACTAATCACTGATCACTAACCACTGATCCACTCATTCTTGATATACAATATCGCCCACCACCACACGGGGGAATTGCTGATGACTACAACCAAGTATCGCCTTATGACTGACGAGCAGCTGCTGGATTTGCGCCACATCTATCGCACGAATCTGGCCAACCTTGAGCTGCAGGCGGCCAATTTTAGCGAGCTGAATCTGCCTGTATCCCTACGGAACGATCTCGATGCAAGCCGAAAAAAACTGGACCGGATCGATGCCGAGTTTCGGCGGCGGGCTGGCGGCGGCGAGACAGCCGGGCGGGTACACAGACCCGCCGTACATCATCTGGGGGTGCTTGAAACACGCTTTCGGATTTCGGCATCGAGCATTAGTCATCCACCAACTAAAC
>JACCRK010000359.1 GCA_013813565.1 Herpetosiphonaceae bacterium | reverse complement strand
AGCGCATCATACTGGGCATCGCTGATCAGCGGCGCATCCAGGGTGTGGTAGCGGTGATTGTGCAAGCGAAGTTCGGCGCGCAGCGTGTCGGCGCGTGCGGCAATAGTATCCAGGTCAGTCATAGATTTCGTCCTCCAGCCAAGTCGCCGGGAAATTATAGCAGAGCGGCAACTGCATTCAATAGTCCTTGACGTGCCCCTCCATCCCATCCCCTAATTCCAGCGCAATAGCGCGGATGCGCAGCCAGCATTGGTTCTCGGCGTACTATGCTATATAATGCCGTCATTGATTTGACCCATTGTGAGGCACCCCGATGCTGGCACCAGATACGCTGCTCAACGGACGCTATTTGATCGAGTCGGCCATCGGGCAGGGCGGCATGGGCGCGGTCTACAAGGCCACCGACCAGCGGCTGGGCAACCCGGTCGCGGTCAAGCAGATGACGGTCGGCGGCGCCCAGCTCAGCCGGGCGTTCGAGCGCGAGGCTCGCCTGCTGGCCAGCCTGCGCCACCCGGCGCTGCCCCGCGTGATCGACCATTTCTCCGAGGGGCACGGCCAGTTCCTGGTGATGGAGTTTATTCCCGGCCCCGACCTCGGCGCGATGCTCGGCCACCAGCGGGCACCGTTTCCGCTCGTCACCATTCTGCGCTGGGCCGATCAGGCGCTGGATGGGCTGGAGTACCTGCATCAGCAGACGCCGCCGGTGATCCACCGCGATATCAAGCCGCAGAATCTAAAGGTTTCCGAGCGGAACGAGATTATTCTGCTGGATTTTGGGCTGGCCAAGGGCTCGGCAAACGAATTTCAGACCAGCACCTCCAGCATTCACGCCTACACGCCGCAGTTCGCGCCGCTGGAGCAGATGCAGGGCACCGGCACCGACGAGCGCAGCGATATCTACTCGCTGGCGGCCACGCTCTACCACCTGGCCACCAACGAAAAGCCGGTTGATGCGCTGACTCGGGCGGCGGCGCTGGTCCGGCGCCAGCCCGACCCGCTGGTCGATCCCCGCCGCCTCAACCCGGCCATTCCGCCGGCGGTCAACGACCTGCTGCTGCACGCGCTGGCGCTGAACGTCGATGATCGTCCGGCGAGCGCCAGCGTATTTCGCGCCAGCCTGCGCCAGATCAATCTGAGCGACTCGGGCCAGCTGGTCAGCGGGTCCGCGCCAGCCGGCCCCTCAACACCGCTGTATCCCTCCAGCGCAGGCCAGCCGACGTTTATCGCCCCGCCAGCCGGCCATTCGGTCGCCGCCGCAGTCGCCGCCGAGCCGCAATCTGCGCACCCTGTGCGCCCCATGCCACCTGAGTCACCTTTTTGGTCTGAGGAGCCACTCTTCCGCATCCGGCGGAAGTGGCGCAGATGGGGGGCAGTCGTCCTTCTCGTCACATTGGTGATATTTATGTTCGTCGTACGCGACAGGAATTCGCGGCAGCCCCCGCTCAACCTCGTTCCACCGACCTCAGTACAGGTGGCCCGGTCGACGCGGTCGCCCAACCTCGAGCCATCGCCGCCACCGCCACCTGCGGCCAGCCCAATCCCGCCGGCTGCCGCCGCCGCGCCAGCCCAGCCACAGCGGATCCTGCCGGTGCGGGTCCACACCAGCGTGCCGCCGCCCTCTGGCCCTGGCGACAACGGCCCCGGCCCTGGCTTAGCCGGAGTCGACTTCGGCCCCCGGCCCGGCCCGGATAATATCAGCGATGGCCTGGAAGATACCGCCTGGGTGCTGCCCAACGATCCCAGCGGCGAGTCGGTGACGCTGGATTTTGGCCGCGAGTTTACGATCAGCGCAATCCAGGTGCTGCCGGGGATCAATAAGATCAATCCGCGCACCGGCGAGAATATCTTTGCGCTGACCCGCCACATTCGCCGCGTGCGCTTTGAGTTCAGCGATGGCTCGACGCTTGAGGCCACCTTCGAGGCCCGGCCCGAGCTGCAAAGCGTGGCAATCCCGAATGTGGTGGCCAGCTCGGTCAACATGGTGATCCTGGAAACCAGCGCAGCGAGCGGCGGGGTCCGCAGTGAGCTCACCCCAATCGGCGAACTTGTGGTGCTGGGCACCGAGTAGGCCAGCGGCACGCTCCTGGCTATAACGATGATAAGGAGGCCTTGAATGACAAAGACACGGATTTCTCCCCGCTACACCTTGAAGATCCCGGCGCAGTTTCGTGAAGTGATTCGCCCAGGGCGCAACGTCGACATCAACACCGACGACCAGGGACGGCTGATTATTACCCCGCTTGAGTCGCCCGACATGGCGCTCCAGGCCACCTTTGGCATCTGGTCCGAGCGCGAGGACATGCCGGCCGATGCGATTGTCTGCGTCGATCAGCTCCGCCAGGGCCGGCGCCTGGACGAATCGGGCGCATGAAAATTCTGGACACCGATATTCTGCTCGACCATCTCCAGGGGCAGCAGGCCGCGCTGGAGTATCTCTCCGCCCAGCTCAAAGCCAGCGAGACCCTGGCGATCTCGGTGATTACGCTGACCGAGCTGCTCAGCGGCCTGCGCTACGCTGAGGAGCCGCGCATCAACCAGCTGCTGCGGTTCTTTTTTATCCTCGACATCAACGAGGCGGTGGGACGGCAGGCCAGCGAGTACCTGCGCCAGTACCGCCAGAGCGACCGCCTCGACCTGGGCGACGCGCTGGTGGCCGCGACCACGCTGTTCGCCGGCGGCACCCTGATCACCCGCAACACCAAGCGCTACCCCATGGACGATATCACCCTGGCCGTGCCGTACTAGGGGTTAGTAGGGGTTAGGGGATTAGGCCTTTCTAATGCGCAACATCGTGGCCCACGATGGCGTAATGCGCTGGAAAGGAATTTAATTATGACGAAAACCCAGTGGCAATGGATCTGGCTTGGGATTACTGTTGTGCTTGGCCTGATTGTACTGGTTACAATCCAGCCTTTCTTACTTAAACTATCCCTCCTATTCTTACTCACAATGATCTGGATGGCAGTAAGCGTAGCGCTTGAACTCCAGAAACGCCGTGCCCAGCAGCAAGCCGAGTCAAGTCTAAGTGCCCGCTGGACTGAGCAGCTCGATTGCCCGCTGTGCCACCAGCCGATGGAAAAAGGCTGGATTGCGATCTATGATCCGATTATTATTACGCGAGCGGTCTGGCAGGATGTTCGTCCAGGCTATGTTCGCCTCAGGGCTCCCGCGAAAGCGGTCAATGTCATGCAGCCCCAGGTTGGCGGCCACGGGAGCCCGGAGGCATTTCTCTGCCGGGCCTGCGAGATCACAGTCTCCTCATACGATCAGCGGCGCACCACCTGAGCCGATAGAAGCATGGACACAGCGGGCTGCTGCAACATATCGTAGCGGCCCGCTGTGCTATCTCCAACCATTATGCGGAGGACCGCTACGGCTGCAGCACCCGACGCAGGCTATCTGGACTGCGTCAGGTGACGTGTGACCGGCGTAACCTATAATTGATATTGTGTGCTTGATGAGTGGCACATTACAACACAAGGAGTCATCTTTTGAGATCTAGAGATCGAGGTTCGCTACATCTGATGGTTATTACAGCCGTATGCATACTGCTGGTAGGCATCACACTGCATCGGGAGTCAAACGCCGCTCGTCATCCCGGCGTCGCCCACGCGGCCGCATCGCTGGCACGGCCGGCGCTGGTCAACGCCCTGGACAGCGCTGGGACCCTCCCCGCCACGGCGCGAGGCACATTTGACCCGCAAGGCCTGAAGCTGCACACCACCGCCAGCGGCGCGCCGGTCTTTCAGGCGGCCACAACTGCTGTCACCGGCACCTGGGACACCCGCTTTGCCAACGCCTTGCCGTTTACCGGCACCATCAACACTCTGGTAATGGCGCCCAGCGGTGATCTCTACATTGGCGGCAGGTTCTCACGCATCCACAACGTCCAGGCCACCAGTGTGGCTCGCTGGGATGGCAGCACGTGGTCAGCGCTGGGCACCGATGGCAGCAACGGCGGGCTGCCATTCGTGTACACCATCGCGGTTGATGGAACCGATGTGTATGTCGGCGGCGAGTTTCAGTTCTTTGGCGGCGTCGTGACCGAAAACGTGGCCCACTGGGATGGCACAGCCTGGCACGCGGTCGGAAGCGACTTTGAGCCGAACGAACCGTTTACATCAAGTGTTTGGGCGCTGGCAGCGTTTCAGGACGAGCTTTTGATCGCAGGCGACTTCACCAGCTTCAACGGTGTTCCAGCCGCCGGCTTCGTTCACTGGGATGGCGCCGTCGCAACCCCAATTACCAGTGGGCTCCAGATAAAGACCCATATGGCAGTAACCAGCCAGGGTGTCTATATATCTTCTAGAGGGCCACTTGGTGAGAGCTACGCCTTCAGCCTGATGCTGTGGGATGGAACAACCTTCGCGCCGGTCCCAGATACCTCGTTTGGTTCGATTTATAAGCTGCAGGTCATGGACGATGAGCTCTATATGTTGGGAAGATTTACCTGGACTGGCGGCGGCCCCGCTTCCTTGCGGCTGGCCAAATGGAACGGTGCTGCCTGGACGATGGTTACCCCAACCTTGCCTAGCAACAGTCAAACCTTTGCGGTCTCCACCCAGGCGCTGTATGTGGCAGACGAGACAACCATCTACCAGTGGAACGGCAGCGCCTGGCAACCATATCTTGACTGCTCCTCGTGCTATTACAACCTCGCCATCGGCCCGGATGCCCTGTATGTCACCAACCCTTATCGCGAACTGCTGCGCTACAATGGCAGCCAGCTGGAGCCAGTTGCCGTGGTTATACCGCCGGATGCCACGATGAACGCCCACGACGGAATTGCCTATGTCGGCGTCTATCCTGTGATGCCCAATCACCTTACCACCGACCACCTCTTGCGCTGGCAAGCGGGCACCTGGACCAATATCTGGCCGTATGCCTCGGACGGGATGTGGTTAGCGAGTCCGGTCATTGCCGAAGATGGCACACTCTATATCATCGCTGGAGAAGGGGGGACTCTGCCGAAGATATATCGCTATCGGAACAATAGCCTGCAGATAGTGCCAAATCAGCCTAGCATACTCATGGGAGGGCTGATTATCAGCGGGACGAATCTGCTGACGTACGATCTTAGTTACCTTAATAAGAATGTGTACCTCTGGAGCGGGACCGCCTGGATCACAATTCCAGGGCCAACCAATGCTGGCCAGTATGCAGAGACGCTGTTCGTTCTGAATGGCCAGATCTATTATATAACCCAGGATGCCCAGCCCGCATCCCCGCCGCATACATTTATCAGCCGCTGGACCGGCACCACCTGGGTCACCGTTGGCCCGCCGCTCAGCGGGTGGATTAACACGGTGGCGGTCACCGCAGATGCGGCGTATCTTGGCGGCACATTTCAAACGACCGATGGCACTATTCGGAATATTGCGCGCTGGGATGGTGCTGACTTGCAGGGGCTTGGCAACCCTAACGGGCGCGTGGAGTCGATCGCTGTGCGTGGTACGGTGATCTATGCTGGCGGGAGATTCAGCCAGATCGGCACCTGCGCCTGCACCAATCTCGGCCGCTGGAATGGCAGCACCTGGGAGCCGCTGGGCAGCGGCACCAATGGATCAGTCTCGAACATCGCGGTTGATGGATACGATGTCTATGTGCAAGGCCTCTTCAGCCTGGCCGGCGATCTGCCAGCGCTGGGCATCAGCATCTGGCACGAGCACGACCCCGATCCACCAACGCCAACCGCCACGCCGACCATCGGCTCCCCGACACCAACCGCCACGCCGGCCACCGAGTCCCCGACGCCAACCGCACCCACGCCGACCTCGGTGACGACGGCTGAGAGGGAGATCTATCTGCCACTGTTGTTTCGCTAAGCTGACTCGATCTGTGCTGTCGGGTATACTCTCACTCCAACGGGCCGATGTGATGATTCACACCGGCCCGCTGTGCTATCTCCAGCAATTGTTTCTTCCATAGTTACGGCTGCAGCACCTCCTCGCTGCCGTTGACCGTCATCCGCACGCTGGTGATGCTGGAGAACTGCTGTAGCGTACGGGTGACCTGGCTGGTCAGCGCCTGGAGGTAGGCCGAGCCGCCGCCCCAGGCCGCCATCTCTTTGCTCCAGTCGACGCTGGCCACTCCATCCTTGATGCTGATCGACTGGAGATAGACGCGGTCGCTCCAGTCAGCCTGCCGCCCAGGGTAGCTGGCGATCTGCTCGGGCGTCGGCAGGAGCGTCGTAAAGCCAGCGGCGGCGACCTCATTGCCGGCCGGGCCCCAGCTGAGCTCGCGCAGCGCGGCGGTGGCGACCGCCTGGGTGCGCGGAATGGAGCGGGTCACCTCGCGCAGCTCTTCGCCGAGCTGGAAGTACAGCTTGATCGGCATCACCGCTTCATCATCCTTGTTCAGCACATACAGCCGCCGCGCGGCCAACACCTGCCCGGTGCGGTCGACCAGCTCCAGGGTGGCCTGCTGGGTCGGCGGATTCGGCGGGGCGCTTTCGGTCGCCCAGTCC
>JACCRK010000332.1 GCA_013813565.1 Herpetosiphonaceae bacterium | reverse complement strand
TAGTTGCGGTCACGCGGCACGTCGTCGAGGACATCGGGATCGAGCAGGCGGGTGACGAAGCGCTGGCGACCGCCCTTGGCGTTGCTGCCGATAATCTTGATTGTTTTATTTTCAAAATCGATGTCCTCGACGCGGAGGCGGGCCAGCTCGTTGACGCGGAGGCCGCTGCTGAGGGCCAGCCGGGCAGCCAGCTGGACTTCGCCCGTGAGGTTGGCGACGATCGCGGCGGCGTGGGCCTGGGAGAAGCCGAGGCGGGGCATCGACCGGGGAATGCTGGTGCTGATCTGGGGGACAAAGGCAGCCTCATCACGCCACCAGCCGCGCTGGCGCATACCGGCCTCCAGCTTGTGCAGGCCGGCGATGCTGGCGCGGATACTGCCGCCGGCCAGTTTGCGCTCCTCGCCATCACGGATGTAGGCAATCCAGTCGTCGTGGGTGATGACGCGCAGCTCACGGAGCTGGCCAGCGTAGCGGGTGTCCCGGATCCAGCGGACGGCGGCGATGGCGCGGGCCTTGTAGGTGTTGAGCGTCCGATAGCTGAAAATCACCTGGCCAGCGGTGCCCTGCAACTTGGCCTCGTGGCGGCTGGTACCGGGCTTGAAAATACTGTCAAAGGCATCGGACACCTGCTTGACCAACGAGCGCGTGGGCATGGGCGAAGTCCTCCTGGTGGGGCCTGAAAATGCCTGGGGCGAAAACCGGGCAGGGGTGGTCAGTGTGGGAGGGGAGGGGGAGAACCAGGAGTTCCTCCTGTTTCTCCCCGCGACCGCCCCCAAGAAAAAGCGCACCCAGCGCAGAATGGTCGTCGATTGTGTGGTCAGAACGAATGGTGTGGCGTCTCCACACCAGCAAGGACAGACGCGACATCAGGAGCAAAAACAGCCTGATGCTGTGCCGGGTGGCAGACCCAGCGGGCCGGGAGTCTCAGCCGAAGCTGGAGCTGTCCGTGCAGCTGGTTGTGGCGTGAGCCACATGTCTATTCGGGTTTGTCGCGGTCGTAGGTCGGTGGCATCTCAGGCGGCAACGGCGGCGTGGCTGGCGGGCGGCAGGGTCTGCCCTACGAAAGCGGGCGGCCCCACGGGCGCGACAGACAGGCGGGCGGTTGCGGGCGTGGTGACACGTAGGTCGGAATGCGATCACTCCCAGGAACCACGGTCATTATAGCAAACGAGGTACCCGATGAGCAATGATAGTGAACTGAGAACCTATGAGGATGTGCGGCGGATTCTGACGGCGGTCCTCGACTTTGTGGCCCGGCGCGAGGTGCAGGAGGAGACGCGGCGCCACGATGATGCGACGATCAGCACGGAGGTGTTGGGGGCGCAGGCGGAGCTGTATCGGCTTAAGGCGCTGCGGGCGTGCTGTGATGCGGCGCTGCTGTGTGGGAACGACGAGAACCTGACGGCCCGGCCGGCAGCGCGCGGGGCGTTGGCGGCGGTCGATGCCTGGCACGAGGTGGAGAAGCGGCGGCACGAGGCGGAGCAGGCGGCGAAGCGCACGACGAAGCGCACGACGAAGGCGCAACGAGGATAAGCATAGGGGTATCAGTGTGGGACAATGGGAAACTGTACGCTCGTGGTGGTTTGGATGGGGAGTCAGAACTGCCTCATGTCCCCATGGCGAAAGCCTACCGTGATCGATTTTCGACCCTGGGTGCCGACGAACAGCGACAGAAAATGGAGGGTGCTATGGCTGAGAACCAGCAGGTGCAGGTGGTGCAGGATCTCATCGCGGGGCTGGTGGCGAGCTGGCCGGAGGGCTACGCTGGCGTTCGAGCGGTGCTGGAGGAGCTGGTCGAGGCGCTGCCAATCCAGGGACCGCACCCAGCGCGGATGGCGGCGCGAGACTACATTGCCCGTCACTGCCAGATGTGTGGAGAGTCGGTGTCACGGGTGACCGATGATACGGTGGACGATCTGGAGGCGCTGCGAGCTGGTGTGACGCTGCCGAGCGGTTCGCCGGAAATACTGTGTAGCGTCTGCTATGTGCGCCTGGTCGAGGACGATGATACTGCCTGGCTGGCGGAGCTGCGCGAGGCCCAGCACGAGCGACCGTTGGGACTGTTCGGTCGGCCAGCGACAATGGTGCTGGCGGATAATCGTGACCAACGGCAGCGCGATCAGCCAGATCCTGCCCCGGAGGCTTGGCCACCCGACTATTTTGAGGCGACCTTTGGCGCACTGCCCGAACTGGAGCGTTCTCCGCAGGGGGCGTATGAGCGGCGCGATTCGTTCGATTGATGTTCAACGCGCAGGTGAAGCCGTGCTCGTGACACCCTGATGATCCTGGGGAAGGGCCACTTTTTGGGTTGCCAAAAAGTGCCCTTGCCCCAGACCCCATCCCACAAAAAGCAAAAAACCATCTCTCGCGAGCGCCGCCGAGGGTTGCCTCGTTGGGCCTCCTCACGTTCTTAGCCTGGTTATTCGTGGCCAATCAATGCGCGGTTTTTCTCCACCTGCAGCCTCGGCCAGCCGGACCCACCACGACGGCGCATCAGGTCGTGGTCGCCCCAGGTCTGCACCGTGCGTGGACTGCGATGTTGATTAGCCGAAATGGTTCTAACCCAGCTGGCCCCGAATACTTGCAGCGAACATTTGTACTGTACTGTAATAGCTGAATTACTGGTTCCTGCGGCAGCGGCTACATGTGCCGTTGCCGATTGGTAACGCGAATCATCCATTCCAGGGTAAGCCCCGTAATGAGGCCGTAGATTGCCCATTGGAATAGTCGCCCAATATAGTACGAATTGCCATGAATTCCATCAACACCACTTAATCGATCCTGAGCAAACAAACGAAATATGGCAAACCCAAGCATCAACGCACTACCACTACTGATAAACCAGATAAAGCCATATTTTAATGTATGACGCAGGGCAAACCATTGTATCCCACCACCAATACCCCCGATCACCAGACCTAATACCATCGATTGGATAATCCATGGATCATCAAAGGGGTCGTCACGAAAAAGATATTCAAGCATAACTATGATCATCCAACCACTGACCCAGAACCAACCACTTGAACGAGGTGTCCCAGTGTGATGGATACGATTGTAAACAAACCACTGACAGATACCAATGGCACCAGCAAACAGAAATGCATACGGAAGTAAAATCATATACCTTACGATAGGAAATGTCTGAGTAAAGAATCCATTATCGATCGAATCAACCAAATCCCAAACACGCGATAAGATGATCGCCGCAAAAAACTCGCCAACCATGCCACCAAGAATGGTCAACCCCAACCACCACCCCCAAATATTGGGATGAAGTCGGCCAACGGATGGAACGTGATACGGGGTATGCGGTATATTTGATGTGTCCATGTGCCCCTCCTTTAAACGCGTGATACGCGGCACCATGAGGCTACCGCGTATCGTTATCGCCGTATTATTCTTGTTCCAGCCGTACATTATCGAGATAGAATGTCTGGTTATTGCCATTGAGTTGGACATTCTTGAACACGATCTTAACTCGATGACCACCATACAGTTTTAGAGTCGGGATCTTCCGCAGATCGATCCGGGCATGCCGAATATCGGTGTACCAGAAATCAGCACGGCCCCGCCAACCCGAGCCTGGATACTGAGCCAAGCGCACCGAACTAAGCAGTGACCCATCCGAGGACGAGCGTAGTTCCAGTACTGCCCAGCCAGTGCTTGGCAAGTAGGTTGAAAAGGCATAATCGAACGCGAGGAACCGATCACTCGGCAGCATATCAATCACCTGACTGATATCGGTGGTCGCGGGTATGCCGCCACATGTGCCACACGCATTTGGGTAGATCATCTTACCAATATGGGCCGCATACAATCCATGTTTGGGCTGCGCCCAGGTTGGCACCGTGAACGCACTGGCCCAGGCCCCCTGACGTTTGCTCCACCCACTCAGCGTCCCTGATTCAAAATTCCCGTTGGTGAAGCCACTTGGGTACAGAAATAAGCGTTCGGAACGCGGGTCCATCTCCATTGTTACGGTTGTTTCAAAATAAACACCAAACTTAAGTCGATTGTAGGTCAAGGTACGCAACGCTGGCGGAATACTGCTAAATGCTGTGCGTACGTCAGCACTATTCCGCACCATACTGCGATAGAGTTCATTGACCCCATCAGCCCCCCACGTCATGCCTCCATCAGCAGGAATAAGGTCATCGAAGCCGATAAACCCTTTGGCACCCATCGCCATAAACGTATTGGCGAGGATTTTACTGTCGCAGTGTATTAGTGTCACCAGGCTGTTCGGCAAGGTTTTGCCGGCATAGTAGATATCGAAAAATTTTGGACTCACCGCAAATATGGTTCGTCCATCACGACTTTCCGCCTTCATTAGACCAGCATCAATATCATCGTAGTACAATCGCTTATTTGCCGCAGTTACCCGATGACCAGTGGTTATCCAATAACGGTTTCGCGTATCGATTGTTCCATGCCCAAGACTGTGAATCACCCCATACTGATCGAGATTTTTATAGTTCGGAATGGTGGCCTTATCATCGTACAGTACTGCCACCGTGTAGCCTGCTGCCCGTAAGTAACTCGTGACATGCGCCTGGCTCAGTTCCGCTAGCGTGTATTTCGGCAGTGTATTGAAGATAATTGCCTGGTTGGAGCGGGTAAAGACCGACGGTGCGGCATTCCCTGATGTCAGCGGTGCTGACGTCGATGGCGCTGATGTCAATCTTGCACTATCGCCATCCTCAACGGCTGGTGCAAGCGCTTGTATCGCTGCTCCGCTGCCGAGAATAGCCTGGTCAGGATCTCCTACCCAGACGCTGTTGTTCAGCCCTGAGGTATAGGTAATACTGATCGTCTCCTCATTATCCAGGCTCGCGGCGGCAACACCCGGCTGCGTTCGTACCCAATTGAGCAGCAGTGGCTGGGCAACCGTGAAGGGGTGAGAATACTGCAGGTCGGTGTACTTGCTGCTGGCGGCTTCCAGCGTATTAAAATAGATAGTCCAGTCCTGTTCGGGCAACGATTGCACGATTTCTACTGGTGGCGCTGCACTCGTCATTGGCTGCCCGTTACCCAGGGTGGTTGCGACTGCGAGATATTTGATACCCGTGGTTGACCATTGAATCGATCCCGACCAGCCCATAATCCCATCGTTGGCGAGTTCATCGCCATGCAGTCCATCATCAACAAATGTTCCCAGGGTGCGCAGCAGAGTGCCACCGGCGGTTCGTTCGACTAGCTGAATCCCATTCAGATTGAGGCCAAACCCTGTTCGCGCACGAATTACCGCGCTGAAAGGAATCGCCTCGTTGGTGTGGGTTACGCGTGGGGTAATATCGCGAAACTCAAGCGTCGGTTCAAATAAACTCGCGGTAGGCTGGAGGGCCGTTTCGGCCATCACGGTGACACCTGCTTCCGACAGGTTAATCGTATGCGCAAGCATTGCTGGTGTATTGAGCACTCGCGTAACCGTGTAGGTGGTATACCATTGCAGCACGCTTGTAACCGTATAAGAGCGATTATTGCTCGTCCATGTCGCCACACCGCCCGGCTCAACGGCACCCTGTTGGGTCACGGTGACTGATTGTGCGGTAATGACTGGCATCGGCAATGGGCGGGCAATCGGCTTGGTTTGAGTCCACGGTTGGAGCGATGGACCAGCCCGATCCGTCACTCCAACCCGCCCAATTAGATTGAGACTACTCAGTGTGAGCGGCGGAGTCCCATCAGCCGTATCAAACGTCCATGTCGTTGTAAAGGCCCAGGTGCGGTTGCCGCCGACTGGAATCAACCGTAACGCCGGCGAAATTGGCAGGCTCGATACGGTGGAATAGATCGTCGTGCTTTGGAGTTGATACTGGACCTCAACATCAAGAAACGCCAGTTCAGCGGGTGCATTGCCCGTATTTGTGGTTGTGAGGATACCACGGACCTGATAGTTGACGGGGCCAAGCGCTTGACGCTCAACTTTGATCGCATAATCCACGGTGCGGGTTTGGCCAACCGCCGTATCCACGACCTCAGCAGTTGGATTGACATTGACACCCCATTCATAGGCACGGGTTGCCGTCACGCCTGTAATTGATAGCGTTGGTTGCACCTGCACCACAGCATCATCATCAACAATCGTAACGATCGATGCGCCAATCAGCCCATACTGCGCACCACGTACGCGGTGGAGTTGCACTGTCAGGGTTTCATTCTCCTCAATCGCGCTATCCTGCATAATAGCCAGAGACAGATTTTTGGCGATTTGACCAGGTGTAAAGGTCAACGTTCCACTGATTGCCGTATAATCGCTGCCTGCCGTGGCCGTTCCATTCATGGTGAAATAATCAACGGTCACGGTATACGGTACTGACCGATTGAGATTGACGATCAGCGGAAGCTGGCCACTGTGCTCACCAACACGATACGTGGTGGCGTTGAGACGGACTTCGGGCAGCGGCTGTACAGGAGCCATAATAAGCGGGAGAAACACAGAATGAACGACGTTGGGGGATGGATACATTCGGTGAGCTGGTGTTGCGCTCACTGCAAATGTCTGAAATACCATGACGATAAGGAGAATTACCGTACTCCGAATACGAAAAAATGATGGCCGATGGGAATACGCCAATGCTGATGACAATCCAACCTCCGCACTACTCCAAAAAATACGCTCTCGAAAAATCTAGAAGACGCCACAGTATAATTCATCCTCATTGCGAGGAAACATACCCTTGACTCCGTCCATGGAATGGACAACACCAGCTATGTGGGTGGATTTATGGCGCCAGAATAGACGAGTCGTTACCCTTTATATACTATACGGTAGTCAAGGAAGAAAACGTAGCAGATCTGGAGCAGATGTGTTGCAACCCGCCCCAGATCTGCACCGTGCGTAGTTGGCGGCGACGTTGATTATTCGCTCGTCAATGACCCTCTCGTTCGCTTCTCCCACGCAAACATGTCGTCTTCGAGTCTCTCGTCGAGCTCACGCTGCTGCTGTTGCGAGTTTTGATTCATCTCAATTGCCTGGAGTATTCGTTCTTCCTGAGCATCACAGAGCTGCTCCAGCCACATATCGTCGTCAAACTCTTCTAGATCATCGCTGTCGATCGGTTCAATGGTCATCGTCGTTCCTTCATGTTCATTGGCAGTCGTTCCACCCAGAATGTTCTGATCTGGTGCCCCGCTGCTCGTCGTGTGTTATCGCCTGAGTGTACCAAGGTGTTGCTGAATTGAGCGCGAAAAGACGGAAAAGATCCGATGGACATCCGATGGATGTGCGGGCATCTCGTTCTCAGCCTGGTCATTTGTACTCAGGCGGTCAGCCCTGGACCCGCCATGCCCAGACTGTCAACCCAACCCACCACGACGGCGCACCAGGCCGTGGTCGCCCCAGATCCGCATCGTGCGATGACCCGCCACGCTCAATCTCTGGCTGGTATGTAGCCCGATCCGCTTGACAGCTATGTTAGAATAATTACAGATGTAATATGTAATAATATGTAATTACAGTATAAGGAAACTGATATGGCAACTGCAACTCCCGAGGCCGTCGCCGCTGCCGCTGAGGCGCTGCAAGCGGCTGGCAAGCGCGTTTCAACCATCGCTGTGCAGGGCCACCTGGGCGGTGGCAGCTTCACGACCGTGCAGAAGTACCTGGAGGCCTGGCAGCAAACTCAGCGCGATCAGCGGGCGGCGGCGGTGGATGTGCCGTCGGCGGTGGTGGAGCGGGGCATGACCCTCCTGCGCCAGGTCTGGCAGGCCGCGCAGGCCGAGGCCAGCCAGGAGATCACCCAGATGCGGGAGGAGACGGAGGCCGCGTTGGCCGAGATGCGCGACCAACTGGCGGAAGCACTGCTTGCGGTGCAGCGGCAAGAGGCCCAGAACGCCGAGCAGGCGCAGGCGCTGGCAGTGCAGGAGGCACGGGTGGCCACAATTCAGGCGGAGCGCGACGAGGCCCGCACGGAGGCCCGCGTCACTGCTGCCCAGGTGGCCGCAGCGGCAGAGCGGCTACGGGAACTCCAGACCCGCCTGGATGCCCAGGCTAACGTCAGCCTGGAACTCGCGCAGCTCCAGGGCGCTTATGGTGCGCTCCAGCGCCAGGTGGAGGAGCAGGCTGACACAATCCGACGCTTTAGCGAGCAGCGGGCCGCAAAGCCGCGCCAAGCCAAGCAACCGGAGTAAGGCGCGGCCCGACGGTGTTCCAGCGCCAGCTGATCACGCCCACCGCTGTGCCGAGACAGTCTTGATGTGGTACTCTGGGGCAGATGTGCGGCGTTGGCTGCCGCCAGCAGTTTGAAGGATGAACCCATGCCACTGTTGCCTCGGTTGACGGTTAATCGGCTGTTTATGACGGAGCTTATGGCGGCGCAGCCCCCATGTTTCGCCCTGGGATATGTGGAGGAGCATGGCTCGGTCAGCGGGTTCATGGCCGTGCGGCCGGCGGTGGCCATTCCGCAGGCCTCGACGAACCGGGGCTTTCGTTTTGGTCATTGTGTGCTGGGGAATGATGCGTATCAACTGCTCCAGTTCACCTTTGAATTCTATGGTCACGCGACGTACCATGGGTTGGTCAACCCGAGCAACCCGATTGTGCAGGCCGTGATCACGCGGATGTTGGCTACCGAGGACTATTTCTTCTTCGCGATCAATCCCGATCAGACCGTCACGGCGTTTCGCTCACGGCTGGAGGGCGGGGATCTGGCCGGACTGCGGATGAACCAGGAACAGTTCAAGGAGCGCCACTGCCCTCCAGAGGACTATGATCGGGCGGTCGTGGCGTTTGCCAAACAGCCCGATCCACCTGGCCAGGTCATGACCTGGGTGTGTCGGCACAACTGGGAGTATCTCAACCTGACCACACACCGGCTTGACCTCAACCCAGGGTAGCCACTCGTCCCGTCTATTTCGCCAGGAGCGGTGGCCAGTGACGGTGTTGGCCCTGATAGGTTGGCGCATTATCTAACACGATCTTGACGGTGCTGCGGTACCAGGTACCACCGAAGCGCCCGGCGGCTCCGGCGCTGTTCAGCTCATCGGCAATCGTCTGCATACTGGCTCCAGCGGCGCGGCGGGCAAAGATCTGGCGCACGAGGGTAGCGGCCTGGCCGTCAACCTCGATCACTTCTTGGCCGGGCTGGCGCACATAGCCCAGGGGAATACGGCCCGATTTGTACCCGTGCTGTTTGTCCCGCTCGCCCAGAGCGGCAATGGTGCGCTCGCTGGTGAGATCCCGCTCCAGCTGGCCGAACACCGCGACGATCCCCAGCATCGCCCGGCCCATGGCGGTGCTGGTATCAAAATTCTCTTTGCAGCTCACAAACGAGATCCCGGCCTGGTCGAATGATTCAATCATCGACGTGACCAACTTCACGGAGCGGGCCAAGCGCGACAGATCCAGCACAATCACCGCCTGCACCGCGCCAGCGTCAACGGCAGCAAGCAATCCGGCCAGCCCTGGGCGTTTCTCTGGTCCCAGGGTGCCGCTGATGCCCTCATCCCGATAGATGTCTCCGACCAACTCAGGGCACATGGCTTCGATGATGCGCAAGAGCCGGATTGGCTGGACTACGTATAAGTGCCGGGCATCAACAGCCCCAGAGAGACGAGAACATTACCCATTGTTATAGCTCAAACGTTCGCTACAACAAACCGGGGCGTTATGCATTTTAGCCCAACACGTCTCTATGGATATGCTTGCGTTTCTTGCCTCTCATGATCAATTAATGTGATGGTTACTACGGGTTGATCCGCAGAAAACAGGCCAAAAAAGTTATCTTGGGTAGTGGTCGTGATCACTGTTCCATCCGCAAGGAGCACACGGACAGAGACAATTCCCTCTCGGAGGATGTAGCCATACATAAATAATGATCCGGCAACGAACTGTCGATTCCAGTGAATGGTGGTCACCATTGGCAAGGGAACCGCCAACGTGTTGGCATCGCCCTTGTGACTATACTCAATGACATGTCGCTGCTCCCCCCCTTCAGTTGCTACGTGGTAACGGACTTGGATAGTTTCACCCTTGATGTGAAATGTTGTGCTTTTATCGGAAAGTATGGGTTGAGCTGTTTTTAGAGTGGCTGGAGCCGAATTTTCAGCAACATTATTGGAATTGGAGCAGGCTCCCAAGACTAGGCTAATCAATAAGACTACCGCGATTTTTTTCATGCAAGAATGGTCTCCCTGAAACATTGCGTTATGTTTCATATAGTATACT
>JACCRK010000307.1 GCA_013813565.1 Herpetosiphonaceae bacterium | reverse complement strand
ATTCGGGAGCCGCTTGTCGTTTAGGCGCGTTGCAGAGCCTGGCGAAGCCAACGGGCTTGTCCCTAAGCCCTACCGTGCGGCGGTCAGCACCGTATCCTGGACCAGATTGATCATTGCATCGGGGGCGATCCCCAGCAGCAGAATACCGAGCACGGCCACAGCCAGGCCAATCACCAGCGGTGGCGTGGTGAAGGTCGGGCGGATCTCAGCCCCAACGTCCTCATCTCGCATCCACATCAGCACAATCACCCGCAGGTAGAAGAAGGCCGCGATCACGCTGGTGACGACGCCAATCAGCGCCAGCCACCTCAGGTCGGCCGCCCAGGCCGCCCGGAACACGGCGAACTTGCCGACGAACCCGGCGGTTGGCGGCACACCGGCCAGCGAGAACATAAAGACCGACATCGCCAGCGCCAGCAGCGGATGGCGGCGGCCAAGCCCACGCAGGTCGTCGAGGCTAAACGAAGTGAAGCCACGATTCTCCAGGGCGATCAGCACGGCGAACGCGCCCAGGTTGGTCAGCGTATAGGCTAGCAGATAGACCAGAAACGCGCTGGCGCCAAGGTCGCTGGCCGGCAGCACGCCCAGCAGCATATAGCCAGCGTGGGCGATCGACGAGTAGGCCAGCATGCGCTTGAGGTTGGTCTGGGCGACCGCGACGATATTGCCATAGGCCATCGTCACCGCCGCCAGAATGCCAAAGATCAGCTGCCACTCGGCCTTGAGCGCCGGGAAGCCCACTGTCAGCAGCCGCAGCATGGCGACAAACGCCGCACCTTTGGTCGCCACCGACATATAGGCGGTGACTGGCGTTGGCGCGCCATCGTACACGTCCGGGGTCCAGGCGTGAAACGGCACCAGCGACACTTTGAAGCCGAGCGCGATCAGCACAAAGCCCAGCCCGGCCAGCAAAATCGGGTCCTGAATGCTGACACCGCTGGCAACATTCGCGCTCAGCGCCGTGCGAATCGCGTTCAGCCCGGTCTCGCCAGTAAATCCGTAGATCAGCGCAATCCCATAGACCAGGAAGCCGGCCGCAAAGGCGCCCAGCAGCAGATACTTGATCGCCGCCTCGCCCGATTTGAACTGGGGCACGGCAAAGCCGGTCAGCACATACAGCGCAATCGAAAGGGTCTCAACCCCGATGAACACCATCACCAGATCGTTGGCCTGCACCAGGATGAGCATGCCACTGGTGGCAAACAGCAGCAGCGGATAGAACTCGCCACGCAGCAGGCCCTGCCGGGGCAGATAGTCCAGCGAGATCAGGATGGTGATGGCGGTTGCGCCAAGCAAAATCCAGTTCACAATCGTGCCAAAGCGGTCGAGGATGAGCATATCGCCGAACGCGGTGCGCTCAACGCCCCACGACAGCACGCCCAGCGCCGCCGTCGCCAGCAGCCCGACAATACTCAGCGTTGCCAGCACCCGCCGATTTGAGGTGAACATATCGACCAGCAGCACCAGCATGCCCCAGATCATCAGGGCGGCCGGCATCGCCAGCACGGTCCAGTCAATGGCTGGCACGACAAATTCAGTTTGAGCAAGAAACATAGTTTTCTCCATCAACGCGGAGGCGGCCGATTAGTCTCGGCCTGCCTCCGCGATACGTGCCTTTATCGTCCTGCCACAGCTGGAGCCGCATTGGCCACAAACGCCACCAGATCGGCCACGGTTTTCTCCATTGCGCCGAAAAAGTAGGTTGGGTACAGGCCAATGATCAGGATCAGCGCACAGATCGGCAGCAGAATCGCCACCTCACGCCGGTTCAGGTCGGAGAGATGCGGCGTTTTGCGCTCGTTGTACGGCCCCGAGGCGATCCCCTGAAACATCTTCAGCAGATACACCGCGGCCAGAATCACGCCGACCGCCGCCACCGCCGTGTAGGTCCAGCCGATCGGCGAGTTGAATGAGCCGACCATCACCACAAATTCGCCGACGAAGCCATTCAGGCCCGGCAGGCCAACCGAGGACATGGTGGCGAACAGTAGAAAGAAGACAAAAACCGGCACCACCCGCCACAGACCGCCGTAGTCGGCCAGCTCGCGGGTGTGCGTGCGCTCGTAGACCATACCGACCAGCAGGAACAGCGCGCCGGTGCTCAGGCCGTGGTTGACCATCTGGAGCACGCTGCCCTGGAGGCCCTGGCTGTTGAGTGAGAAGATGCCTAGCACAATAAAGCCCATATGGCTCACCGACGAGTAAGCCACCAGCTTTTTGATATCGGTCTGGGCAAACGCCAGCATCGCGCCATAGATGATGCCGATCACCGCCAGCAGCGCAATTGGCCGCGCCCACTCGGCCGAGATCTGCGGGAACAGCTGCACGTTGAAGCGGATCATGCCGTAGCTGCCCATCTTCAGCAGCACCGCCGCCAGAATCACCGAGCCGGCGGTCGGCGCCTCGACGTGGGCGTCAGGCAACCAGGTGTGCAGCGGCCAGATCGGAATTTTCACCGCAAAGGCGACAAAGAAAGCCAAAAACAGCATCTTGAGCGTCGTCTCGCTTAGGCCAAAACCGCCGATGTTGGCCATCACCGACTGCAGGCTGAAGGCCGTCTCGGTCGGCTGGCCGGCGCTCGCCAGAAAGCGGTAGTTCAGCAGGCCCAGGGCGATAATCCCCAGCAGCATAAACACCGACGCGGCGAAAGTATAGATAAAAAACTTGATCGTCGCGTAGATCCGGCGCGGGCCACCCCACATACCAATCATAAAGTACATTGGAATGAGGGTGAACTCCCAGAAAATATAGAACAGGAACAGATCCTGGGCCAGAAACACGCCGAGCATGCCAGTTTCCTGGAGCAGGATCAGCATCATAAAGCTGTTCAGGCCTTCTTCAACATTCCAAGCCGACCAGATCGCCAGCGGGGTCATAAAGGTGGTCAGCAGCACCAGCCAGATGCTGATCCCATCGAGGGCCAGGCTATAGCGCACGCCCCAGCTCTCGATCCAGTTGAAGTATTCGTAGAACTGCATCCCGCCGACATCGGACTTGAAGTACAGCACCAGCGGCACCGATGCCGCAAACACCAGCACGCTCCAGACAAGCGCAAACACCCGCGCTTGTTCCCGTCGCCCTCGCATAAATGCCAGGATGAGCGCCCCAACACTGGGCAGGAACACAACCAGCGACAGGAGTGGGAAGTTCAATTGATTGATGAAGTTCAAGGGCCGCTCCTAAGTTTGGTGGTCGGCGGCCAGGGCGGCTCAGCACCTGCGAGCCAGCCCTGCGCACCCAACCCTGAATCCTATCGTAAGACGAAATAGCCCAGCACCGCCACCACGCCGACCAGAAACATCAGCGCGTAGGAGCGGACATAGCCGGACTGGAAGGTGCGCAGACCCCGCCCGGTCAGCCCGACCAGATTCGCCGAGCCATTGACCACACCATCAATAATCACCACATCGAAGGCTTTGCCCAGCACATTCGAGAGATATTTGTAGGGCTGGACAACGATCGCGTTGTAGAGGCTGTCAAAGCCCCACTTCTCCTCGAAGATGGCGTAGAAGTCGCCACCCCAGCGGTGCAGCGGGTCGCGGTGGGTGGCCTTGATGCGGCGCTCGGCCCGGCGATAGTAGGTGAAGCCGGCCCAGCCGCTCAGCAGCGCCAGGACCATCACCACCGCCGCCAGCCCCACGTGGAACGGCGCGGCCTCTTCACCGAGCAGCGGCTCGAGCCAGCTCGTCAGCGGGTGCAGGCCCGGCAGATTGATCAGGCCGCCCAGCACGCTGCCAACCGCCAGAATAATCAGCGGCCAGATCATCAGCGGGCTGCTTTCGTGGGCGTGGATCGATTTATCGCGCTGCTCGCCGAAGAAGACCATCGCCACCTGGCGGGCCATATAGAAGGCGGTCAGCATCGAGCTGAGGATCAGGAAGATCGCGATCCCGCGATGGGTTGCGCCACCCTCGGCGCCATACCAGGCGTGGCCGATGATCTCGTCTTTCGACCAGAACCCGGCCAGCGGCGCAATTCCGGCCAGCGCCAGGGTGCCGACCATGTAGGTGGCGAAGGTGCGCGGCATTTTGTGGCGCAGGCCGCCCATCTTGCGCATATCCTGCTCGTCGCCGTAGCCGTGGATGACCGCGCCGGCGCCCAGGAACAGCAGCGCCTTGAAGATGCCGTGGGTCAGCAGGTGGAACAGGCCCGCACCATAGGCGCCCATGCCGACCGCCGCAACCATATAGCCCAGCTGCGAGACCGTCGAGTAGGCCAGCACCTTCTTGATGTCGTACTGGCCGAGCGCAATCGTCGCCGCAATAAAGGCGGTCGCCACGCCGACCAGCGCCATGGTGTTCATCACCGATGGCGAAAGCTCAAAGATTGGGGCGGTGCGAATCACCAGATACACGCCGGCGGTGACCATCGTGGCCGCGTGGATCAGCGCCGAGACCGGCGTCGGGCCGGCCATCGCGTCGGGCAGCCAGACAAACAGCGGGAT
Source organism: Herpetosiphonaceae bacterium (assembly GCA_013813565.1). Taxonomy (GTDB): domain Bacteria; phylum Chloroflexota; class Chloroflexia; order Chloroflexales; family Herpetosiphonaceae; genus JACCRK01. The sequence goes on along the minus strand of JACCRK010000307.1, from coordinate 3,991 downwards.
CTGGGCCGACTTGCCGGTGACGCCCAGCAGCAGCATCAGGGCAATCGCGCCGGCCGCCGTGTACTGCGTGCCAAGAAAGGCGGTCTGGACAAACTGGAGCGAGCCAACGTTCTCCGGCGCCAGCACCTCGCGGAAGACCAGCGAGTGCAGCGCGCCGCCCTCGGCATTTTTGGTCAGGCCCCAGATCGCAAACATCGCCATCAGCAGGCCAAAGTCGCCGATGCGGTTGACCACAAAGGCTTTGGTGGCGGCCCACGGCGGGTCGCGCTGCTCGAACCAGAAGCCGATCAGCAGGAACGAGCACAGGCCCACGCCCTCCCAGCCGAGAAACAGCATCACAAAGTTGTTGCCCATCACCAGCATCAGCATGGCGACAATGAACAGGTTGAGATAGACAAAAAAGCGCGTCGGGCGCGGGTCGTGGCTCATATAGCCAATCGAGTAGACGTGGATGAGGAAGCCCACCCCGGTCACCAGCAGCATCATTGTGAGCGAGAGCTGGTCGATCAGGAACCCGAAGGGGATGCGCAGATCGCCGGCGGCCATCCACTGCCAGTAGGTGATGTCAAAAAAGCGCCCGTTCTCCTCGCCAACTTTGGCCTCCTGGCCGAGCAGCTGCACCAGCATCACCAGGGTCAGCACAAAGGCCAGGCCGACCATCGCGCTGGCCAGCCAGCCGACTCGCCGCACGCCATTGTCGTGGTGGACACCGTGGTCAGCGGCGTGGGTGTCGTGCGAATCCCCCGGAGCGTGATGATGGCTCCCGCGCAGTGCGGCCGCTCCCAGCAAGGTGTTGATAATCACACCCAGGAGTGGCAGCGCCGGCACGAGCCAGATGAAATTTTCCATAGTGTCTCCAAAGTATCAATGATCAATGATCAATGATCAAAAGGTCGGATCAGCGAAAATTGATCATTGCTAGCCCTTGAGTGTGCTCACGTCATCAACATTGGTGGTCTGCTTGGCGCGGAAGATCGAGACCAGCAGCGCCAGGCCCACGGCAACTTCCGCCGCCGCCACCGCAATCACAAAAAAGGTGATCACCTGGCCGTCGCTTTCGGCCCGCGCCCGGCTAAAGGCGATCAGGGCCAGGTTGGCGGAGTTCAGCATCAGCTCGACCGACATAAACATCACAATCGCGTTGCGGCGGGTCAGCACCCCAACCACGCCGATGGTAAACAGAATCGCGCTGAGCAGCACATAGGCATTGGTCGAAACATCATTCACGATTAAGCCTCCTCTCGCAGATGGGCCCGGTCACGCCGGGTGAGCACCACGGTGCCGACAATCGCGATCAGCAGCAGGATCGAGATAATTTCAAACGGCAGCAGATATTTGCTGAACAGCACCGAGCTGATCGTAATTGGCGAGCCGATGTCGTTGGCCTGGGCCGCCGTCATATCGGGCAGGCGAATGCCCCGGTAGGCCACGAAGCCGCCCTCGACCAGCAGCACAATCCCCAGCAGGATGGCGACTGGCTTCTGCCAGCCAACCGGCTCGCTGCCAAGGTCGGCTTTTTCGGCGCCCAGCAGCATAATCACAAACAGAAACAGCACCATAATGGCGCCCGCATACACTGTCACCTGCACTGCGGCCAGAAATGGCGCCCGCAGCAGCAGATAGAGCACCGCCACCGAGCAGAAGTTCAGGATCAGGAACAACGCGCTGTGGACTGCGTTGGGACTCAGCACCATCGCCAGGGCGGCGAGTATCGCCACAATCGCCGTCAAATAAAAAATCACTGTCGCCATATGGTCTCCAAAAATCAACAGGCCGAGGCCAGCGCAATACCTGGCTTCCGCCTGCCTAGAGCTTACAAATCGATCTGCGCCGGTGGGTTGAGCTGTCGGCCGGTTTGCTCAAGGACCGGGGGAATCTCGCCATAGCCCTGATCGGCCGGGACCAGCAGCATATCTTTGGTATAGATCGAAGAGCGCCGATCGTAGAACGACAGCTCGTACTGGTGCTCCAGCACAATCGCATTGGTCGGACAGGCATCTTCGCAGTAGCCGCAGAAGATACAGCGCAGCATATTGATCTCGTAGGTCGCGGCGTGGCGCTCGCCAGGTGAGAGCGGGTTGCCCGGATCGTTCTGGCCCGGCACGACGTAGATCGCGTCGGCGGGACAGGCGGCGGCACACAGCGAACAGCCGATACAGCGCTCCATGCCGTTGGCGAAGCGCTTCAGCTCGTGGCGGCCGCGGAAGCGCTCACGCACCGGCCGCTTGACCTCGGGGTACTGCACGGTAATAGGCTTCTTAAACAGATACTTTGCAGTGGTTTTCATGCCTTTGAGATAGGCTAAAGTACCTTTGAGCATATGCGTATCCTTTCTCACAGCGGGCCCAGGTGCGCCGCCCTTCGGTGGTGGTATTCTCGGTGTTAGCTTGCATTGCACAGCAAACCGCTCCTTTAAAGAAGAGAGCGGCGGTGCATGAGTTACGGGAACAGGTACGCCGACTGGCTTTGCGCGTTTATTTTATCACAATCCCGCAAATAGAAATCAGATGCCGGCCAGGAGCTGAGGGTCGAGCGGGCCTCCGCCAGCGCGGCTTGCGGCACGCCACAATCAGAAGCGTGGAGGGGCGATTAATTGAAGAGATCGGCGACCGAGTCGATAATCGCGCTGGGCCGATAGGGATAGCGCTCGGCATCGCCGCGATTCATCACGCCCGACAGCACTAGCGCGGTGCGCATGCCCGCCTCGGTCCCGCCAATAATGTCGGTGTCCATCCGGTCGCCGATCATCATGGCCTCGACGGCGTGGGCATCAATCGTGCGCAGGGCGGTGCGCATCATCACCGGGTTGGGCTTGCCGACAAAGTAGGCTTGGGCGCCAGTGGCGGCCTGAATCAGCGCCACAACCGCGCCGCAGGCCGGCACCAGCCCGCGCTCGGACGGTCCTGAAACATCGGGGTTGGTGCCGATTAGACGGGCGCCCGCCGCGACCAGCCGGACGGCCTGGGTGATCCGCTCAAAGCTGTAGGACATGGTCTCGCCGATCACCACATAGTCGGGTTCGTGCTCGGTCTGGGTGTAGCCAACCTCGTACAGCGCCGTGGTCAGCCCGGTCTCGCCAATCACAAAGGCGGTCCCGTTGGGCCGCTGGGTATCCAGAAACTGAGCCGTGGCCAGCGCCGAGGTGTAGATCTCCTCGGGCGCCAGCTCCAGCCCGGTCCGCGCCAGCCGCGCCTGCAGATCGCGGGTGGTGTAGATTGAGTTGTTGGTCAGCACCAGAAACCGCCGCCCCGAGGCCCGCAGCCGGGCCAGAAACTCCGGCGCACCGGGGATAATCTGCGAGCCGTGGACCAGCACGCCGTCCATGTCGCACAAAACCGCCTGGACATCAGCAAAAACACTCATTGGTTGCTCCTCAATAGTTGATAGCCCACTGGGGCTGCTTACAGCGTGGTGCCAAGCAGCGGGATCACATCCAGCGGCACATCGCTGACCTCGTCGTGGTAGCGGGTGATCATCGCCGGGCGATAGATGCCGCGGTCGGTGACAATGCTGCTGATCAGCTCCGGCGGCGTGATATCGAAGGCCGGGTAGTAGCCGCGCACGCCCTCGGGTGCCATGCGCACACCATTCATCATCAGGACCTCATCGCCGTTGCGCTCCTCGATCGGGATATCCGCGCCGATGGCGGTGTTCTGATCGGGGCCGTCGTATCCCAGCACGTAGAATGGCACCCCGTGCCGCCGCGCCAGCACCGCATTCTGATAGGTGCCGACCTTATTGGCAATCGAGCCGTCCATGGCAATCCGATCCGCCGCCGTCACATAGACCGTGATCATACCCCGGCTGAAGCAAAACCCCGGCATATTATCGTTGATCACTGTCACCGGAGCGCCGATCTCGTGAGCCTGCGAGGCCGTCAGGCGCATCCCCTGGCCGTAGGGCCGGGTCTCGGTCGGCATCACCGCCACCTGCTTGCCGTCCTTCACCACGGCGGTGTAGAGCATCCAGTTGAAGGCTGCGCCGGGGTAGC
>JACCRK010000306.1 GCA_013813565.1 Herpetosiphonaceae bacterium | reverse complement strand
TGCCAGCTCCAGATGAATATGGATCGACAACAAACCGCACCGTATCCGGGTCAACCTGATACACATTATCGATCCATAGGACATCAGGTGGGCTGCGAAACCATTCCACCCATTGGGGTGTATCAGTATGGTAGCTATAAGGCTGAAAAGGTGCGTGAAGATAATAGAGAATAAGGCCGCAGCCGCCAACAATACACCATCGTTCGGCAGAATCAATCAGTGCGCAGAAGGGATTGCCGTAGAAATCACCGATGTTGACCGGCCGCCAACCCATACCCCGCCAACCCACACCGCTGAGCAATGCTATCTCAAACTCATAGGTGATGACATAGCGCTGGCTTCTGGCCAAAACATTGTTCATGATGACACCTCTTTTAATTATTAATCTCCTCGTGGTATACCACATAATCAATATATCTCAATCCGAGCGATCGTTATTATAGACTCTTTGTCTGCTCCACCTGCGCCAAATCGCCCGCACAGGCTGGTTTGACGCACATTGTCATGCGTGCTAAACTCCCGCTCATCCTCGCTTAATTTGTGATAAACCTCTATATTCTTGTGCCTCGAATGTTCGATGAGGAACCATGTATGAAGCTAACACTGCTGGCAGACCAGGTGATTGCAGTTCGTGAGATCTATTGGAATTTGCCTCACTGGATTGAGCTATTCCTGTATGTGACGGCTACCGCCGCGCTGGCGGTGATGTTCTACAAGATCTATCAGGATGTGCTGCTGTGGCGCAAGGGCTACGCGACCGTCCGCTCGACCAACTTCGCCACCCGCCTGTGGAGCACTACCACCGAGATCTTTGGCCAGAAGCGGGTGCTGAAGGATCGGGTACCGGGGATTATGCATACGTTTATCTTCTATGGCTTCCTGGCGCTCTTTATCGGCACCGATATCATCGCCGCCGAGGCCGATTTCACCATCCCGATCGCTGGCGAGCAGGAGGGCAAGATCCTCACCGGCGGCTTCTACATCTACTACGAGCTGATCCTCGATGTGATGGGTGTGGTGTTTGTCACCGGCCTGCTCTGGGCGCTGGTTCGCCGCTACAAGACCAGGCCAACCCGCCTCGACAATCGCCGCACCGACGCCTGGCTGCTCGGCTCGATGCTGTTTATCGGCATCGGCGGCTACGTCATCGAGGCCTTCCGGCTGGCCAACCAGACGATGACCGTCGGTGAGGGCGCCAATATCGTCACGGCGATTGTGTATGAGCAGTCGTGGGCCAAGTGGGCGGTGTTCGGCTACCCGGCCGCCGGGGTGCTGCGGGCGATTGGCCTGGGCGTCACCCGCGCCGCCGATGGCACGATCGTCACCAGCAGCGCGGCCCTGCTCATCCACCAGGCGCTGTGGATCTCGCACATGCTGGTGGTGTTCGCGTTTGTGGCCTCGATCCCGTTCTCCAAGTTCCGCCACATTATCTACACCCCGCTCAACACCCTGTTCCGCGACCGCGATCCCAAGGGCGCGCTCGACCGCATCCCGAACATGGAGGCCGAGCTGGAGAAAGACGAGCCGCGGCTGGGCATCACCAGCCTGAGCGACTTCTCCTGGAAGCGGCGGATGGACTTTGACGCCTGTATGCGCTGCGGACGCTGCCAGGACAACTGCCCGGCCTTCGCCTCCGGCTCGGATCTCTCGCCGAAGTGGCTGATCACCAAGATGAGCGATCTGATGCACGGCGGCCCGGTTATGAAGCGCGATGGCACGGTGATAATGCTGGAGCCAGTCGGCGCGAACGGCAACGGCGCGCTCCACTCCGGCGGCGAGACCGCCGACAGCGATGCGGCGGGCGGCAAGCTGCGCGTCATCCAGCACGACATCGAGACCCTGCCGCTGTACGAGCACGGCATTGTCACCGAGAACGAGCTGTGGAGCTGCACGACCTGTCGCGCCTGTATGACCGAGTGCCCGGCGACCATCGAGCACGTCGACGACATCATCGACTTCCGCCGCAACCTGACGATGGTGATGGGCGAGATTCCCGCGGGCGTCAAGACGGTGCTCCAGGGCATCGAGCGCTCCGGCAACCCCTGGAAGCTGCCGCAGCGCGACCGCACCGCCTGGGCCGCCGGCCTCGATGTGCCGACGCTGGCTGAGAAAGAGGAGGTCGATGTGCTGTACTGGGTCGGCTGCGCCCCCTCGTACGACGATCGCTCCAAGAAAACCGCCCGCGCAATGGTGCAGCTGATGCAGCGCGCCGGGGTCGACTTCGCCATCCTCGGCGACGAAGAGACCTGCACCGGCGATCCCGCCCGGCGTATGGGCGAGGAGCTGCTGTACGAGCAGCAGGCCACCACCAACAACGAAACATTCAGCCAGTACAAGTTCAAGAAGGTCGTGACGACCTGCGCCCACTGCTTCAACACGATCAAGAATGAGTACCCGCAGTTTGGCGGCAAGGCCGGCGTCGACTACGAGGTCGTCCACCACACCGAGTACCTCAACGACCTGGTCGAGCAGGGCAAGCTCACGCCGACCGAGTCGATCAACGAAAAGGTCGTCTACCACGATCCCTGCTACGTCGGGCGCTACAACGATGTCTACGAGGAGCCGCGCAACGTGCTCCAGAGCATCCCCGGCCTGGAGCTGGTCGAGGCCGGCCCGCGCAACCGCGAGAAGGCGATGTGCTGCGGCGGCGGCGGCGGCAACGTCTGGCTGGAGGGCTGGGGCGACAAAGGCATCAACGTGATTCGCCTGGAGCAGCTCCAGACCGAGAAGCCCGACACCGTGGCGATGGGCTGCCCGTTCTGTATGGTGATGTTCGAGGACGCCGCCAAGAACACCGGCCAGGGCGACACGCTGGGCCGCAAGGACGTGGCCGAGCTGCTGCTCCAGTCGATCGGCCCGGCGCCGAGCGCGTAGGGCGAGCTAGCAGCTAGTGGCTAGTGGCTAGTGGTTCGTTAAGCAAACCATGGATCTTGTTTGTTTCCCAAAAACCAGACGCGGCAGGTGATGCACCTGTCGCGTTTGATTTAATCGCCGCTATAATGGGTGATATGAAGCGATCGATCGATTTAAACGCCGATGTTGGAGAGGGATGCGGCGATGATGCGGCGCTGCTGCCGCTGGTGACCTCGTGCAACATCGCCTGCGGGGCCCACGCCGGCGACGCCGCGATGATGCGCCGGACGGTCGAGCTGGCGCTGCGCCACAGCGTCCAGATCGGCGCCCACCCCGGCTATGCCGACCGCGCTAACTTTGGCCGCATTGTGGTGCCGCTGGAGCCGGACGCGATCGTGGCCCTGGTCAGCGCCCAGATCGCGGACCTCGCCAACATCGCCGGCGCCTGCGGGGCCGCGCTCCACCACGTCAAGCCCCACGGCGCCCTCTACAACCTGGCCGCCAGCGACCCAGTGGTGGCCCAGGCGGTCGCCCAGGCGGTCGCCAGCGTCGATCCCCGGCTGATTCTGGTTGGCCTGGCCGAGTCGGCCCTGACGGCGGCGGGTGCGGCGCTCGGGCTGCCGGTCGCTCACGAGGCGTTTGTCGATCGGGCCTACCACGCCGATGGGACGCTGCGCCCGCGCATTCTACCCGGCGCGGTCCACAGTGATCAGGCGCAGGCGATCAGCCAGGCCCTTGCGCTGGCCACCAGCCAGCCGTTTGCCGCCTACGCTGGCCAGATGCTGCGCCGTCGCGCCGATACGCTGTGCATTCACGGCGATACGCCCCAGGCGATTTCCTTTGCCCAGGCCCTGCGAACCGCGTTGGAAAATGCGGACATTGCACTCGCCGCCCTCAACTTGCAGCGATGAAAGGCGTGTGCTAGACTGCAAAACTACAGCCAGGCACAGCGAACAAGAGGAGTTGTCCTATGGCCATTACAGATCGGATGTTGATTGGCGCAATCGCCAGCAATCCGGGCGACTACAATAAAGCCGGACAGGCCCGCTACTGTTTTAAGACCCAAAAGATCTATTTTTCCAGTGTCAAAGAGCCAGCGCCTGAAGATGCCAACAATAATTACTTTGATCTGCCGTCGCTGAGCCCGGATAACTCCAAAAAGCTCGTGACGGCCTTTCAGCGCTTTATCAAGCGCTGGCCCGAGGCGCGCCAGGCCGAGATCGAGCGCTTTGGCATGCGCAAAGGCTGGGAGCTAGCGATGGAGCTGCACTATGGCGGCGGCGCCCTGACTGACGCTGAGTCGGCCGAGTGGCGCCAGATCGTCGAGGGCCGCCTGATGCAGCTGGTCGCCGAGGCCCGCAAGCAGATCGAAGCTGGCCCGCCAGGGTCGAAGGATGCCACGTGATGAGCGAGCTATCGAATCTGGATCAGTATATTCGCAACATTCCGGATTTTCCCATCCCCGGCATTCAGTTTAAGGATATTACGCCGCTGCTGGCCCACGGCCCGGCCTTCAACGAGGTGATCACCACCTTCACCCAGCGCTATGCCGACCAAAAGATCGATGCGATTGTTGGGATCGAGTCGCGGGGCTTTATCTTCAGCGCTCCGGTCGCGATCAACCTGGGCCTGGGGCTGGTGCCAATCCGCAAGCCCGGCAAGCTGCCGCACCACACCCTGAGCGTGGAGTATGAGCTGGAGTACGGCTCGAATCGGCTGGAGATCCACCGCGATGCCATCCGGCCCGGCGCACGGGTGGTGCTGATCGACGATCTGCTGGCGACTGGCGGCACGGTCGGGGCGGCCTGCCACCTGCTGGAGCAGCTTGGGGCGGAGATCGTCGAGACCGCCTTTGTGATCGAGCTGGCCTTTCTCGATGGGCGTACTCGCCTGGGCAACCGGCCGGTCTACTCACTGCTGAGGTATTAGGCCGCCATCTAAATCGCCACAGCGCCGGTTTGCAGCTCAAGCAAACCGGCGCTGTGGATTTAATTGATCCATCCTCCTCTCATCATTGAACGCTCGTGCTAGCGACCGCTGCGGGATCTGATGATCAAGACTTTAGGAGCAACCTATGGCCGATTCCCGACAGTTTGCCCGTTTTGCCGCTGTGTTGGCGCTGATCGCCGCCCCGCTCGCGTGGTCCAGCCTGGTGCTGGGCCTGGCCGCCGCCGGCTGGAATGGCGATGCGCTGGGCGATGCCGCCGCGATCCTCAGCCTGGGGCCAGATGCCGCCCCGCTGCTACGCTTGAGCTACGCCTGCAGCATGTTCGGATCCTATCTGCTGCTCATGCCGCTGGCTTTGTGGCTGTATACCCGGCTGCGCGCCGAGCACCCCAACTTCAGCCGCTGGTATACCCTGTGCGGCCTTGGCTACCTGGCGCTGGGCGCGTCCGGGGCGGCCATGCTGGGCGCCGTGTGGCCAGAGCTGATCCAGGCCTACGCTGCGGCGACGCCCGAGGCCCGTCCAGGCTACGGCATCACCTTCCAGACCGCCACCTGGCTGGCCCAGGAGGGCTTGCAGGGGATTATTCAGGATGTGGCTGGCGCGACGTGGTGGGTTGGGCTGGGGCTGCTGCTGCGCCGCTCGGCCCGCGGCCTGGCGCTGTTCTCGCTGGTTCTGGGCGCAGCCCTGGCGCTCAACGCCCTCGGCAACCTGCTGGCCATCGAGGCGCTGACCGCCATTGGGCTGGCGGCCAACCTGCTGCTGGCGCCGATCTGGGGTGTCTGGGCCGGGCTGACGGCATGGCGGGGCGCCGATGGCGCGGCAGCAGCGGCGCGAGATCAGGGCTGATCACGCGCCGCTGAACGCTAATTGCTCACGGTTGGAACGGGCGTGGGATCGAGGTACGAGGGCGGCAGCGGATCGCCCTGGCTGGCATAGCGAATGGTGACATTGCGATAGCCCACATCGCCAAGCAGCCGCTGCAGCTCCTCGCCGGCATTGGTCTCGGCCATGCGCAAGATGCCCTTTTCACGGGCGGCGCTGGCGGCATACTGGTGGAGCTGCTGCTGGGCCTCGACGGTCATTGTGGCGATCTCGTGTGAGCAGCCGGGCACCCACTTGGTGGTGTCCTGGGACACAATCCGGCTGTTGGCGGTATCGAGCTCGTTGTGCAGAATCTCTGGCGGCGGCAGCGTCACCACCACGCTAGCATTATCTGGATAGCCGTCATCGCTGACCTGCAGGTTGCTCTCGCTGATTCGGCTGAGATCGATGCCCGCCGAAACCTCGTAGTAGGCGAGGTAGGTCAGCGACTCGGAGCAAACCCCAAAGATACCGTGCTCTTTGGTGACGGTCGTGTCACCGGAGATGGTCATTGCGACAGTCTCGAGCTTGGCCTTGCGCTGAATCGCCTGAATCACCGTCGGGCCAGGTCGGAAGGTCGCAGTTGGCTGGGGCAGCAGAGCCGATCCGCCGCCTTTCGATGGGCTAAAGACGCTCCAGAGCACCAGAGCGACCAGCACAAAGCTAAGTCCAAACATCAACAGCGAACGAATCGAGCGGGGCTGACGTTCACGGTGCATAAGGTGCCTCTCATTCTATGGGGATCGGTGTTCCTGGCTGTGGGTGGGCAGAAGGTAGATTGCCGCCAGATTTACTACTATAGCTTATCGTTGGTGGCTTCGCTGGTCAAATGCCAGGCCACAGCCAGGCTGCCAGCCACTTGCAGCAGAATGACGAGGGTGAAATAAAGCCGGTGCCCAGCGGCGGCGGCGGCATCCTTGCCGATCAGCAGACGTTCGAGGCGAGCGGCGCCGAATATACTAAAGAAGTAGACGACCCCAATCCAGCCAGCCGACTGTGCCCAGCGCCGTGGCCGCGCCAGCAGCGACCCAATGAAGGCCCCGAGGGGAACACTTATCACAATCCATACCAGCGGTGTCAGCTGGTCGGGCGGCAGATTCGGGGCGATAAAGTGGTGGGCGGACCACGCGCCAGCCGCCCCCAGCAGGCTGCCCAGCATCACGAGGCTCAATGTGCGCCAGCGGATTGCCTGTGTCATGGTGTCGCTGTCGCCTCCAGAGCTAGAGTGGGCGTATCGGTGGCCGTGGGCGTGGGCGTGTCGGTCGGCGTGGGCGTGTCGGTCGGCACAGGCGTGCTGGTTGGCAGTGGCGTGGGCGTGGGCGTGGGCGGCGGCACATAGCTGATGCTATATTCGCCATTGCGGGCATTGGTTGTGCGCAGGCGGTAGCGCAGATCGCCGACATCGTTGGTGCGCACGATGCCGGTGCCAGTGGCGCCCTGCGCGGTGCCATCAACCGTAAAGGCCAGCTCGCCATTCTGGCCGTTGAGCACCTCGATGTGCAGCTCGCCGCTGTCAACGCGGGCATAGAAGGTCACCTGCACCCGCATCGGCGTGGTGCCTAGCTCCAGCAGCTGATCCAGCGCCACGCCATTGGTGTCGCTGCTATAGAACGTGACCTTCTGCGCGCCGGCGTCGGCGGTCTGGGTGGCCTCCTCGGTGCGGGCGGTCATCAGCAGACAGCCCGCCAGAAACGGCCCCAGCACCACCGTGGCGATCAGCAGGCGCAGCTTCCACAAGGCTACACTACGCATACGACTCCGGTTTGCTATCGGCGTTGTGGGTGGCGCTCTGGGCAACCGCCTCAATCTTGTCGGGGGCGCGGCCGACAACCTGCAGCGTGTTATCGCAGTTGACACAGCCAATCAGCGTGCCGACGCGCATTGTGGGGCTAAGCATCAATTTTTTCTTGCAGACGGGACAGCGAAGCATTGGGTTTACTCCTCGAATAAAGCATCAACGAAGGCCTGAGGATCAAACAGCGCGAGATCATCCATGGTCTCGCCGGTGCCAATATACTTGATTGGGCGCTCGATCTCTTGCACAATCGCGAAGGCGATTCCGCCCTTGGCGGTGCCGTCGAGCTTGGTCAGGGCGATATGGGTGACGTTGGCGGCCTGCATAAAGGCCTTGGCCTGGATCAGGCCGTTCTGCCCGGTGGTCGCGTCCAGCACCAGCAGCACCTCGTGGGGCGCGTACTGCCAGCGTTTTTTCACCACGTTGGAGATTTTCTCCAGCTCTTTCATGAGGTTATGCTTGCTCTGCAGCCGCCCGGCCGTGTCGATGATCAGCACGTCGGACTGCTGGTTGTAGGTCGCCTGGGTGGCGTCGTACGCGACGGCGCCGGGGTCGGAGCCAGGCTGCTGCGCGATGACCGGCACGCCCACCCGCTCGGCCCAGTGCTGCAGCTGATCGATCGCGGCGGCGCGGAAGGTGTCGGCGGCGGCCAGGATGACCTTTTTCTGCATGCCATTTTTGTAGCGATTCGAGAGCTTGGCGATCAGGGTGGTTTTGCCGACGCCGTTCACGCCGACGACCAGGATCACATATGGCTTGGTGGAGCGCTCGGAGTACTGTGGGGTATCGACCTTGAGCCGCTCGACCAGTTCGGCCTTGAGCAGCGAGCGCGCCTCGCTGGCCCGCTTGAGGCCTTTTTTCTCAACCTTGCCGCGCACCTGCTCGACGATCTTGAGCGAGGTCTCGGCGCCAACATCGCCGGCGATCAGCAGCTCCTCCAGCTCGTCCCACAGCTCGGCGGTGATCGGCTCGTCGGACTGGAACATGGTGGTGATGCGGCCAAACAGTCCGGAGCGGGTCTTCTGGACGCTCTGCTCGATCTTCTTTTCTTCTTGCTTAATTTCTTGCTCGGTGCGTTCTTCGCCACCGAAAAGTCGTCGAAACATAGTTCACCTGATGGTATAAAGTAAAAATAGGTTTTTGGTTGGGCGCCACCCGGCGGCGCTAGCGAAATAGTACCATACATCACCGCTGCCTCAGGTTAATTGTTCAGTAGCAAGTCGGGCCGCGCAACCATTCAGGAGAAACAACCATGATCCGGCAAGACGCACTCCCAGGTCCTGACCATTCAGCGCACAGGAGCTGTAGGGGTTAGGGATTAGGGATTGGGGGGCGGGTACGGAGACCCGCCGTACGGGTTTTGGCGGGCGTGGGCAAATTCGGGGGTGCAAAAGGGGATGCGGCCCAAGCCCAATCCCCTTCGTGCTTCTTCGTCGGGTACCCGCGGGCGGGTGTCGTGGATGATTAACGATCTTGGCGAGAATCTCCACTCCCTAGCCCCAGCCGAGATCCTCGGAGCGGCCAGCGCCACCGCCGGCGCCCTTCTCACTCTCCTCGTCCATCATCTTATCGACCATCTCGTCCCAGTCGTCGCCCATCTCCTCGCCCATCTGCTGGCCCATCTTCTTGGCCCAGCGGGCCACCGAGGCCGGGTTGTTCTCGTCGAGGTCGGAGAACATCGACGGGTCGCCCATCGACTCCAGCCGCGACTCCTCGGAGCGCACCACCGAGACCCGCGAGATCGCCCGCTGCACGGCGGTGTTCTGGCAGCGCGGGCACTGCAGGTCGCTCGGGTCGCTGAAGCCGCGCACCAAGCGCGAGAAGCGGCCGTTGCACTGTGGACAGCTGTATTCGTAGATTGGCATTGGGTACCTCTTGAATTAGTAGCTGGCAGCTGGTAGCTAGCAGCTAGTGGATGCCGTGGAAATCCCACCGCTTTTAATCTCAGGTTTCTTGGACTAGCTGCTAGCTACTTACTGCTAGCTACTGCCCCCATTCTACCGCATCAGCTTTTGCAGCAGGCTGCGTAGCGCTGTCGTATGCTGCGGGAGCAGGGGAACCGCGCCGACGCTGCCGAAATCTTCGGCGGGGCCGTGGTGCGGATAGAGGATCGCGGCGTAGCGCACCGCCGAGCCGCTGTGCTGGCCGATGCTCCCTCGATAGGCGTAGGCATCGTCGAGGGCATCCTGCGGCACGCGGTTGTCGGGCGCCCGGCGATACTTGGCATCAAACACCACCAGGCTGGGCGGCCGGTCGGGCGCGATCTGCTCCAGCACCAGGTCGGGGATCCGCGTGTAGGCATCCAGCGCAACCAAACCCAGCCGATCAGGGCGGCTGGTGTAGCGTGGCTGATAGCGCAGGCGCCAGGTCTGCCCGCCGGACTGCAGCTCCAGCAGCGGCGCGGCGGTGCTAAGCTGGACGGTCCAGCGCTCGCGGGCGGTGTCCTCGGCCAGCAGGCTCTGGGCGACCACGGCTGTCCCGCCGTCGAGCAGCGCCTCGGCCACGCTGAGGGCGCACCACTGCTCGTACAGCGTCGGCAGGTCGGCGATCGGCAGCGCCAGCATGCGGGCCTCCAGGGTCAGCAGCGGCGACTCGCGCAGCTCGCGCCAGATGCGGCGCAGCGGTCGGTAGCGCTGGTCGCGCACCAGCCGCTGGCTC
>JACCRK010000266.1 GCA_013813565.1 Herpetosiphonaceae bacterium | reverse complement strand
TATCTCACCATCGAGAACCGCGGCTGGATTGAGCGTGAGCTACGCCCGCTGATGGGCAACTGGATTATGGGCTGCGATATCTGCCAGGCGGTCTGCCCGTGGCAGCGCTTCGCCATCCAGACCCAGGAGACCGGGTTCTACCCCAGCGATCTCGACCGGGCCGCCCCGGCGCTGCTCGACCTGCTGGCGCTGACCGACGAGTCGTTTGCCGCCCGCTACGCCGCCACGCCGCTCAGCCGGATCAAGCGCGAGCGGCTGGTGCGCAACGCCTGCATCGCCAGCGGCAACTGGGGCGATCCCAGCGCCAGCCTGCCGCTCGGCAACCTGCTTGGCGACGACAGCCCGCTGGTGCGCGGCCACGCCGCCTGGGCGCTCGGCCGCATCGGTGGACTCGCCGCCCGCGCCGCCCTGGCCGCCCGGCTGCCGCCCGAGCCAGATCCGCTGGTGCGTGAGGAGATCGAGTGGGCGCTCGTCGCGATCGGCCCGCTGTGACAGCAATCACCTGCGCTTAATCGCCCCCGGCTGATCGACTAGCGGCTATTTCCTGGTATGATAGCGCCCGTTTGAATCGTTCCATTCCCATAGCTGTGAGATGACATTGAACCGACGATCCAGTATCCCCCACCTGCTTGGCGGCGCACTCTTCCTGCTGATCGGCGTGATCCTGTGGCCGGCGCTTGATCGAGGCATTGAGCGAATCCGCTACACGGTGCCATCCCGCTCGCCCGACGATGGGCTGGAGGGCACCCTGGTTCACGAGGCGCAGCTGATTCGGCAGGGGCTGGCGCTCTATCGCCCGATTGTCGCCGAAGAGTTTGTCTCGGCGCCCTACACGCCGCTGTACACCGTCGTGTTGGCGGCGCCCAGCTTCGATCAGACCCGGCCATTTACCGCCGGCCGCAGCATCTCCCTGGCGGCGCTGATCGGCGTGGCGCTGCTGGTGGCGCTGTTTGTTGGCCGGCATAGCGGCTGGTGGTGGCTGGGCGGCAGCGCCGCACTGATGATCCTGGCCTTCCCGCCGGCGCAGCTCTGGGCGACCAGGGTCAAGCCCGACGTGCTGGCGCTCTTCTGGACCACGCTGGGCCTAAGCCTGGCCAGCTTCCGGCGCGGGCGCTGGGCCGACTGGGCGGCGGTGGCGTTTGCCCTGGCATTTTTCACCAAACAAACCGCCCTGATCGCCCCATTTGCCGTCGGGGTCAACCTGATCATCACCGACTGGCGCCGGGCGGCCCGCTACGCCCTGACCTACGGCCTGGCGCTGGGGTTGCCCTATCTGACCCTGGATTTGGTGACTGGTGGGATGGCGACGGCGCATATCTGGGGCTTACATCGCTCGGAGTGGTGGCGCTTTGCCCTATTTTGGAAATATGTGGAGCTGCTGCGCTGGTCGCTGCCGCTGCTGGGCCTGGCGCTGCTCGGCCTCGGGGCGGTGCGCCAGCACCACGCCTATCGCCAGGCGCTAATCTACGCCCTGCTGGCGCCGCTAACATTGTATGGCGCCGGGGAGATTGGCGCGCACCATAACCATCTGCTGGAGACCATGCTGGCCTGGACCCTGGCCGGTGGCGTCGGCGCCGGGCTGGCGTTCACGGCCGGCCTGCGCCCTGGGCAACGTCCGCTCCAGCGGGGCCTGGTGGGGCTGGCGGCGGGCCTGGTGCTGTGGCAGGGCTGGCTCCTGCGGCCTACCCCGGCCTGGTATGGCGGCGAGTTCGCGCCACCATCGCTGGAGCGTTTTGTGGCCTATCTGGAATCGAAGCCCGGCGAAGCGCTGGCCGACAACCCGGCGCTGCTCCTGCTGGCCGACAAGCCGATCCGCTTTGACGACCCCTCGACAATGGGTCCGGCGATTCGGAGCGGCGTCTGGGACCCCGCAGTGCTTCATGAGATGATCCGGCAGCGCCAGTTTGGGGTGATCTTGCTTGAGGTCGATCTACGCAGCGAGACCAGCGATGCCACCGGGCGCTGGACCGATGAGACGCTGGCCGTGATCGGGGAACACTACCAGCTGGAGTTCGAGGATAGACTTTTCTCGTATGTGCCGCGGCCGTAAAAACAGCTAAAAAAACTAAGCCGTACCTGTGCGGTACGGCTGGGCCTACATTACACACCCGTGGATACGACCCCGATTCAGTTTCAACTCTATGCCAATCACCTAGCCTTCCGGGCCTCGATCGCGGCTTCCTGCCAAAGGAAAACTTTGCAGGGGCTGTGCGGCGAGACTATACCCGTTGCTGACCCTCAAAGTTTGTGGTCACTGTCAAGCGGGCTTTGGGATGGCGCTACTCAGTTGCTATCGAGCATCGGAAGGTTTATCGTCAGTGGTCATGCACCACACGCCCGATCCTGGCGAATGTCGATGTTCACTTCCCCACCATCATTGACGAAGATCTCTGATGGCTTTCTGCGAACTTACGTCTATTTCCACAAGCCAACCTTGTGGTTGATAGCGCTTGCGCCTGAGTGTTTCGCTGATTGTTTAGGTACTGATTTTGTTGAGCCGTATCCAACGGGCTACACTGATACTATAGTGGAGCGGCCGGGGTGAGTCAATCAAGTTATCGGCGCTTTACGATGATATTGCGTAATTGGCGGGATCGTTGCTTTTGAGCGTAACGATCCGATCAGGCGCTGTCAAATGATTAAAATCTGCCGCAATACCGCGCTTCAGCGCCGCCGCACATCGCGATAGCGCCCGGTGAGCGCATTCCAGCGCACCTTCAGCACGTCGCTCAGGTTGCGCAGCGAGTCGCGCACGTTATCGACCTTGGTCTCTTCGCCATAGCGCCAGATCACGGGGACTTCCTGGATCTGATACCCACGGCGCAGCGCCAGAAACAGAATCTCAACATCAAACGCGGTCACGGCGGCACCCCGCGGCGCGGCGGTCTGCTCGTTATAGAGCCGCATGCGGCCAAAGACATCGTGGGCCGCCTCGCGGGTGAAGACCTTGAAGCCGCACTGGGTATCCTGAAAGTGGCCAATCGCCAGCATGCGCACGATCAGATTAAACACGCGGCCCATGATATGGCGCTTGAGCGGCTCATCAATTCGTTGCGCGCCCACGCCCTCACGTGAGGCGATCACGATATCGCTGCCATTTTGGATGGGCGCGGCCAGCTTGGGCCACTCCTCAATCGGCACCGCCAGATCGGCGTCGGAGAACAGAATATAGTCGCCGGTCGCCTGCAGCATCCCGGTGCGAACCGTGTAGCCCTTGCCACGGTGGGGATTGCGAATCACCCGTGCGCGCGGTTCGCCGGCCACCTGGGCCTCAGCGTTGGTGGCGGTCTGATCATCGCTGCCATCATCGACGATCAGCAGCTCCCAGGTCCAGGGCTGCTCACGCAAATAGTCCATCACCTGCTGAATGCTATCTGGCAGCCGACGCTCTTCGTTGTAGGCCGGAATGATGACCGAGAGAAATGGTGGGTGGGACAAAGGAGTCTCTCCTTAACAATGCGTGGCGAAATCTGACCGGCAGCGCTACCGGCCGAGCCAGGTGGTGAGATGGCTGGCCTCCGCCGGCCCAAACCGTCGGCGGCACCACACCTGCGGCAGCGTGCGCAGCCCAGCCCACTGCCCGCGCAGGCGAGCGCGGGCGGCCGCGCCCCGAATGTGCCGCAGGGCAGCCCAGGTGATCGCCAGCTGGGCTTGGAGGAAGTGGGGCAGCGACCGCAGCAGCACCGCCGGCGGCAGATTTTTGGCCCAGATGATCAAAAAGTTGCGTCCGCAGTAGTAGCTCGCGAGCTCACCGCCGCCAGTCGCGCTCAGATGATGCAGCACCACCGCCTGTGGCACGAACAGGGTGCGCAGCCCGGCCCGCCGCGCCCGCAGGTTCAGGTCCACATCTTCACAGTAGAAGATCAGGTTGGCGTCGAGCACCTCGCCAGCCTGGTTGGCCAGGGCGCTGAGCGCCGTGCGGCGGTAGATTGCCGCGCCGGCACACGGCCCAAACACCTCGCACATAACATCAAACTGGCCCTGGTCGGGCTGCCAGACGCCGCGGCTGAACGGCACCCCATCCCAGCCATACCCATCGCCGGCCGAGTGCAGATGGTCGGGGCGGTCGAACAGGCGCAGCTTGGCGGCGGCAAAGGCATAGGCCGGAAAGCGCTCCAGCGCCCCGGCCAGCTGCTCGACAAAGCGCGCATCGGGCACGGTGTCGTTGTTGAGCAGAATCACCAGCGGCGCGCTGGTGTGGGCGATCCCGGCGTTGACGGTGCGGACAAAGCCGCCATTCTGGGGCAGCGCCAGCACCGCAATGGCGGGATAGCGCTGGCGCAGCACAGCCAGCGAGTCATCGGTTGAGGCATCATCGACGATCAGCACCCGCCAGTCGTGGCGGGTCTGGCCGGCCAGGGCGTCGAGGCAGGGCGGCAGCAGCGCGGCTCCATTGTAGTTTGGGATGATGATGTCAATCGTATGGGTCATGCCGTCCGTTCCAGCGCCAGCATGCCACTATACTCCTCGACGGCACTCTGCCAGGGTCGCAGGGTAATGCCCAGCGCGGCGGCGGCGCTGTTGATCAGCGGAGTGTAGGCTGGCGGGGTGCTGGGCCGTGAGAAGTGGGCCGAGGTGATTGGCTCAATCGGCGCGTCAATCGCGGCGCTTTGCAGCGCGGCGCAGGCCAGCGCATAGCGCGAACAGTGTCCCGCGTTGACAAGGTGGTAGATCCCCGGAATGCCTGCATCGACCAGCTGGCGAATCGCCAGCGCCGCGTCGGGCGTGTAGGTCGGGCTGCCAACCTCATCATCGACAACCCGCAGCGGCTGGCCGGTATCCGCCTGCTGGCTGGCCAGGCGCAGGATGGTGCGGATGAAGTTGCGCTGGCCGCCGAACAGCCAGGCCACCCGCGCCACCATGGCGGTGGGCGCGTGCTGCAGCACTGCCTGTTCGCCGCCCCACTTCGAGCGGCCATAGGCATTGATTGGGCCGGGCTGGTCATATTCGCGGTAGGGCGTCGTCGCCACACCGCTAAACACCTCGTTGGTGCTGACATAGACCAGCGGCACATCGCGGCGGGCGCAGGCCAGGGCAACATACTTCGGACCCAGGGTGTTTTCCCGAAAGGCCCGCTCGGGATCGAGGGCGCAGCCATCGACATTGGTATAGGCGCCGGGCAACAGCACCACATCGGGGGCCAGCTCGCGAACCGCCTTGATCGCCTGGGGCTGGCTCATATCCAGCTCACGATGGCTGGGGGTAAGTAGAGTGTGATCAGCAAATGTATGGCGCAATGCCGAGCCTAGCTGCCCGCTTGCGCCGATAATCAAAACACGCATATGTTCTCCTTTGCGCGGCGCATGGTAGAGCATTGGTCTCAATTCGTCAACGCCACGGCCAAAATCCTGCTACCACGGTCAAACCGAAGGCGTCAGAGGAACGCAGAACCAGCGGCGCAGCGCGGCGGGCCTGATGATTTGGGCTGCGTGGCGGTTTCCCGGTGCCTAATCCGAATATGGTATGATCCGCCGACGTACACAACAGCGAGGAGACTTTATGACCATACCGACCGACTGGCATACTCCCGATTGGGTAAAACATGCAGTGTTTTATCAGATTTTCCCCGAGCGTTTTGCCAACGGCGACAAAACCAACGATCCAGCGAATGTCCAGCCCTGGGGCACCCGCCCGACCTTGCATAACTTGATGGGCGGCGACCTGCAGGGGATTATCGATCACCTTGATGAGCTGAAGGATCTTGGGATAACGGCCCTGTATCTCAACCCGGTTTTTCAGGCCACCACCTCACATAAATATAATACCTTCGATTATTTTAAAATCGATCCGCACTTTGGAACCATTGAGACGTTCCGCACGCTGGTCGATGAACTGCATCGCCGCGATATGAAAATCATTCTCGACGCGGTGTTTAATCACTGCGGCCGCGGCTTTTTCGCCTTCCACGATGTCATCGAGAACGGGCCGCACTCGCCCTATGTGAACTGGTTTCACATCACCAAGTTCCCGATCCACCCCTACGAGGGGCGCTACCCGGCCAACTACAAGACCTGGTGGGATTTTCGCGAGCTGCCCAAGTTCAATACCGATACGCCGGCGGTGCGCCAATATCTGCTTGATGTGGCGCGCTACTGGATTGAGCTTGGCATCGATGGCTGGCGCCTTGATGTGCCGAACGAGATCGCCGACCACAACTTCTGGCGCGAGTTCCGCGCGATCGTCAAGGGCGTCAACCCCGAGGCGTACATTGTTGGCGAGATCTGGAGCGATGGCTCGCCGTGGCTGCAGGGCGACCAGTTCGACGCGGTGATGAACTATCTGTTTCGCGATCTGTGCACCGATTTTTTTGCCACCTACAAGACCAAAGCCCACGATTTCGGAGTCGGGATCGACAAGCTGATTACGCTGTATCACTCCGAGGTGACCTACACCCAGCTTAATCTGCTCGGCTCGCACGACACTGTGCGCTACATGACCGCGGCCAACGAGGCCGGGCAGTGGGCGGTGGAGCGAGTCAAGCTGGCGGTGTTGATGAAGATGGTGTTTCCCGGCGCCCCGATGATCTACTACGGCGATGAGATCGGCCTGGAGGGCGGCGCCGACCCCGACTGCCGCCGCTGTTTCCCCTGGGAGCACCCGCAGACCTGGAACAGCGAGCTGCGCGACTGGACCCGGCAGTGGACCCACTTCCGCCACGCCCACCCAGCGCTGCGCACCGGCCACTTCACCACACTGCTGGGCGACAGCGAGACCAATGTGTACGCCTGCGCCCGCTGGAACGAGAGCGAGCAGTTTGTGGCGATCTTCAACAATAGCCACACGCCCTGGGTGCTCGATCTGCCGCTGAGCGAGGGCTTGCCCGGCCGCGATCTGTACACCGACATCAGCAATGGCGAGAGCTACAGCGTCGCGGAGGGCAAAATCCGCGAGCTGTCGCTGCCACCCTGGGCCGGGGTCGTGCTCAAAGCCGAGTAGCCGGCTAAATCAGCGCAACGCCCTGGGAGCAATTCCCAGGGCGTTGCGGCGTCGGCGGGTACGGAGACCCGCCGTACGGGTTTTTGGTTCCGAATGATCCACGGGCTGCCAGCTGCTAGCTACCAGCTACTACCCCCTAATACGCATTATCCGCCCCGCGAATCGCATTGTAGGCGGTGCGCACAATAATCTTGATATCGAAGAGCGGCGACCAGTTCTCGATATAGTACAGGTCGTAGCGGGTGCGCTCCTCAATCGAGGTGTCGCCACGCAAGCCATTGACCTGCGCCCAGCCGGTGATACCAGCTTTCTCGCGGTGGCGATGCATATAGCGCGGGATCTGCTCGCTGAACTGGGCGACATAGTGCGGCTGCTCCGGGCGCGGGCCGACCACGCTCATATCGCCGACCAGCACATTGATAAACTGGGGCAGCTCATCGATCGAGAAGCGGCGGATAAAGGTGCCCAGGCGAGTGCGGCGATCGTCGTCGGGGCGGGTCCAGCTGCCGAGCGCCTCGGCATCGGCGCGCATCGAGCGAAACTTAATCATGCTGAACGGCCGGCCGTCGCGGCCAACCCGCTCCTGCACAAAAAACACCGGGCCTGGCGAGTCGAAGCGCACCAGCACGGCCACCAGCAGCAGCAGCGGCGACAGGAAGATCAGCGTCCCCAGCGAGACGACCACGTCGAGCACCCGCTTGATCACCCGGTTTAGCCGCTGGTCGAGCGGCACCGAGCGAATGCTAATCAGCGGGAGGCCGTTGAGCTCGCCGACGGTGACATCGTTGGTGGTGATCAGCTGAAACGCATCGGGGTAGATTTTGATCGCGACGCTCTCATCTTCAACCTGGGACACTAGATCGAGCACCTCGCTGTAGGAGGCGCCGCTCAGCGCAATAATTACCTCATCAATGCCACAGGTGCTGATGACCTGCTGGATGCGCCGCCGCTTGCCCAGCACCGGCATGCGATCGACGACCATCTGCCCGGTCGGAACCTCGTCGGAGAGAAAGCCGATGATCCGGTAGCCCAGCTCGGGCGCTTTGCCCATCTGGCGATAGACCAGCTGGCCGATATCGCCGGCGCCAACCACCAGCACGCGCCGGATATCCACCCCGCGCACCCGCAGCACCCCCACAAACCAGTGATGGATGAGCCGCAACAGCAGCACCAGCACCATCGCCAGCAGCCAGCCGATCACCAGGGTGCGGGTGGTCACATTGAGCAGTGGGAACAGCGTATTGAGGGCAATCACCACGATGGTGCCGATCGAGACGGTGCGAAAAACCTGATAGGCCTCATCAATCCGCGAGATCCCGCGCTGCATCCGATACAGGCCGCTTGACCAGAACATCAGGCTAAAGACCAGGTTGAAGATCAGCATCGACCAGACGAGCTGGCTGGTGGTGGGCGGCTGGAACTCGCGCAGCATATCCGCCAGGTGCCAGCGATAGCTCGCCACATACCCTAGATTGACGCCGACGATATCGCAGGCGATGAGCAGGGTTAGCAAGAAATAGCGATGGCGACGGGCGTGCCTCACTTTCGACGAAACATGGGTTGTGGGAGCCATAATATCCAAGCTTAATCTCAATCTCTAAGATCGGCTGGGGTCGCTTCAGGCCATTGGTCGCTCGCGAGTGGGCCGCAGCCGGTTGCGCGCCAGGGCCTGCCACTCTTTCAGGCGAATGCCAACATAGATCAGCCAGTTCAGCGGCGCAATCGTCGATGACTCGTAGTGTTTACGATGGAAAATGCGCATGGCCTCGTAGAAGGCCCGGATTGATGGCCCGGCCCGGCGGGTGCTGGAGACCCGCTTGTAGTGCAAAATCGTCACGGCCGGATCATACCAGACCTGCCAGCCGTAGGCTTTGATGCGGTAGCACCAGTCCAGATCTTCGCCGTACATAAAAAAGGCCTCATCGAACATGCCGACCTCGCGGATGACGCTGGTGCGCACCAGCATCGCCGCGCCAACCACCGAGTCGACCTCGGTGGCCTGGTCCGGGTCGAGGTAGGTCAGGTTGTAGCGGCCAAAGCGCCGCGAGCGGGGGAAAAACCGCGAGAGCCCGGTCATGCGGTAGAGCGCGACGGCAGTCGATGGGAACGAGCGCCGGCAGGCCAGGTCGAGCGATCCATCGGCCAGCACCAGCTTGGGGCCGACCACGCCCGCCTTGGGGCGGCCGGCCAGCGCCTGGGCCAGGCCAGCGATCCCGTCCGGCGGCACAACCGTATCCGGGTTGAGGATCAGCACCGCCTCCGGAGCTGGATCGGCGGCCAGAATCCGGCGCAGGGCCAGATTGTTGCCCGCCGAAAAGCCAGCGTTGGTCGGCGACACGATCAGCTGCACGCTGGGAAATTCGCGCTCGATCATGGCCACGCTGGCATCAGTCGAGGCATTATCCACGACCCAGATAGCCAGCCGGCCAGCCCATTGCTGATCAAGCAAAGAGCGCAGGCAGGGCTGCAGCACATCGGCGGAATTGTAGTTTAAAATCACAACAGCAAGATAATTCATAGTCGGCGATTATACCACTCCTCTACGCTTACTCATCTATCATCGCGGCGATCCCTGCTAGAATAGCCGACAATTCGTGGTTTATTGAGAGGTATTGCACAATGCGTGTTCTTGTCACTGGTGGCGCCGGCTATATTGGCAGCGTCACATCTGCAACCTTAATCGCAGCCGGGCATACGGTGGTCATCTTCGATAACTTGCGCCAGGGCCATCGGGCCGCGATTGATCCGGCGGCCGCCTTTGTTGAGGGCGACCTCAACGATGTCGCCGCTGTCGACCGAGTGTTCAGCGAGCACGGGCCATTCGATGGAATTATGAATTTTGCCTCGCACACGCTGGTTGGCGAGTCGATGCAGCGGCCCGAGCTGTATCTGCGCGACAGCGTGAGCGCCGGGATTACGCTGCTGGCGGCGGCGGCCAAGTATGGCGTGAAGGCCTTCATCCTGTCCTCAACCGCCAATCTGTTCGACGACCCCGAGCGCATCCCAATCGCCGAGACCGAGCGGATTGTCCCTGGGTCGCCGTATGGCGAGATGAAGTTTTGGATGGAGCGGGCGCTCCACTGGTACGACCGCATCTTTGGCATGCGCTACGGTGCGCTGCGCTACTTCAACGCCTGTGGCTGCACCGAGACGATCGGTCAGCACCACGACCCGGAGACCCACCTGATCCCGCTGGTGCTGCAGGTTGCGCTCGGCCAGCGCGAGTCGATCAGCATCTTTGGTGATGACTACCCCACTCGTGACGGCACCTGTGTCCGCGACTATGTTCACGTCTCCGACCTGGCGGCGGCCCACATTCTGACGCTGGAGGCGCTGGTGGCTGGCGGGCCAAGCCGGCGCTACAATCTTGGCAACGGCAGCGGCTTTACGGTCAAAGAGGTGATCGATGCCGCCCGCACAGTCACCGGCCACCCGATCCCCACCAATGTGGTCGCGCGGCGGGCCGGCGATCCCGCCACCCTGATCGCGTCATCCGAGACGATTCGCAACGAGCTGGGCTGGCAGCCGCGCTACAGCAGCATCGAAAGTATTTTGCAGACCGCCTGGAGCTGGCACAAGCAGCATCCGCACGGCTACAGCGAGTAGCACTGGCCACCGCGACCGACCACGAGGAGCGCCAGAGGTGCTCTTCGTGGTCTTTGGATTGATTAGGAGGGCATGCTATGCAAACCGCATTTCAGGATCTTCTTGAGGGCAATCACTGCTGGGGCTGTGGCCGCGATAACCCCCACGGACTCCAGATCAAGAGCTACTGGAACGCTGACGAGACAGTCTGCACCTGGCAGCCGCAGGCCTGGCACTGCGCCTCGCCGACCCACGTGGTCAACGGCGGGATCATCGCGGCGCTGATCGACTGCCACTCGATTATCAGCGCGATGGCCTACGCAGTGCGCGCCGCCGGGCATAGCCTGGGCGATGGCAGCCAGCCGATCTGGTATGTGACCGGCAAGCTCGACGTGGCCTATCAGCGCCCAACGCCGCTGGGGCCGCCGCTGGAGCTACGCGCCCGCTTTGATGTTCAGAATGAGCGCAAGATACTGGTCCACTCTTCGCTTTCGGCCGAGGGCACGCTGTGCGCCAGCGGTGTGGTGCTGGCGGTGCGGGTGCCAGGCGAGTGGATGCAGGCGCAGCCAGGCTAAAAACAGGCCCACATCGTACAAATGATGTGGGCCTGCTGCTATTTTTTAGGATCTTTGGGCTTGTCGGTTGGCTTGGGCTCCTTAGTCGGCTTGGGCTCCTTAGTCGGC
>JACCRK010000227.1 GCA_013813565.1 Herpetosiphonaceae bacterium | reverse complement strand
TGTAAGGACCGTGCACGAACGACCCGAAACTCGTGCTGCAGCTGCGTGGCAAGCTGCTCGAAATCCGCATCGGTATCTTCAACAATCAGGGCATAGGGTTGTTTCATTGCACCTCTCCATTCATCATCTCACGCGGGGAAGGCTAAGCACGATCCGCCCACCCAGAGCCTGTTCCGGGTAGTCTACCGCGCCGCCCATCTGCTCCATAAGCAGCTCAACACTGGATAGCCCCAGCTTGGTTGACTCGGCAAATTGAATTCGCCCGAAGCCTGGTCCATTGTCAGCAATAGTGATCGTTACCGCGCTTGGCGTGGCCTGCAGCAGCACTGTGATCGTGGGATCGCTGGTGTGCTGATGGACCTTCAGAGCATTGCTGATGATATTTTCAAAAATCCGGCGCATGGCCTCAATGTCGATGGCAACACGGGCGGCGGGAGCAGCGTTTTCCACCTGAACGACACCAGCAAAATCATACATCGGCGCCATACAGGTAATGACATCACGCACATCCTGCTCGACAGTTGCCAGGTCAACGGGATGACATTGAAGCAGGTCTTGTTGTCCTCGGGCAACATCCAACAACGTTCCAATGCGCCGCTGCAATGTGGCATGATGTTCACGCAGGTTACCCCACCCGGTGCGGCCTGCTGCGTTGGGCGTGCCACCCTGCTGAATCGCTGCGCCGATCATCGCCAGCGGCACCTTGATATCATGGGCCAGGCCTTCAAGCACATAGCGCAGGGTTCCCTCGTGAATGCGGGCGCGCTCAAGTCGCTGTTGAAGCTGCTGTTGCTCCTGATGTTCAACAAGGCGCAGGATGGTCATCAGCACCACCGCAACAAGCACCCAAATTGGCGATTCCTTAAGCATTAATAACACGATAGCCGCAATCATGAGGGCAATCGTCCCAAGCGTATCTTGCAGCCAGGAGGTGGTAAACAACACCTCTTCATCGTAGCGAATATCGGTGATCGGAAGCACCAGGGCCGAACGCGCAAAGAGTTCCCAGGCAACAAGATACACCGGAACCGTATACTGTAAATCAATCCCATAGCGCCGACAGATTGCCCAGACAATGTCACTGATGATCAGGGCAATCATTCCACCCGTAATAGCACGAAAGGGACGTTTCCAGCTATCCCGTTCTTGCTGATAGATTAAAACGATGGCGAACACCATCGTCGAATTGCCACTGATGAACAGAATATCGGCCAGCGGAAACTGGGCAATCTTCCACCATCCGATTATGAGTGCATAGAACAGCGCGATACAGTCCCAGATCAGGCTGGCCCGCGAACGACGCTGAAATGGTAATTGGTAGAATAACCGGATTGCTAAAACAATCGGTGGAATATAGATCCCCAGGAGGAGAATTTCCATCCAGGCGTAGTGGGTTTCCCCCGTCAGACTGTAACTGATCAATGACATGATTTGCCGGAGAGCAATCCCACTCCAGGCAAAAGCGATAATCCGCCAACCAAAGGCCAACCGACTTACCGAGTGGCGGGCAGGGAGCAGCAAAAGGGCAACGTGATGCAGCAGAGCCGTAATTTGAATCAGCTTTTGTCCACCGACCGTCCATGGAGCGGGAAGAAGCATAGCTAAGGTACTCAGCGGCACACAGAGCCACCAGAGCGGCGATGTGTGCCACGATCGTGGGAGTGAATCAGATCGCCCCATCATGTCTCCTGCAACGTGGCTAAGCGAATGGCCGGGATATCAGCCTCTGGGTAGCGGTTTCCGTGGCGATCAAAACAGAGGAGCCGCTGATGAACAGCCGGACTTCCGCCAAAGGCAATCCACAATCGGCCGTGCGCCAGATCATAGATGACCGCAAATGTGGTCGCCGGGTTGGCAATTTGGCGCTCGTGGGCAGGAGCTCCGGTATCGCGGAGCACGCGGGCAACATCAGCGATGTGAACCGGAGCAGTGAGGCTGGCCACCAGGTCGGTATAGCGCTGATCCCGACTATTTGCCAGATCGCGGCGATCAAAGGCGCGTAGTGCGGTCAGTTGGTTGGCACTCCAGACGGCAAACGGATCATCGCGCAGGGTAGCGACGGTTCCTGCCAGTTCAACTACACCGACGGTCGACGCATCAATTACCACACTGATATCGGATTCACACCGTTGTTCTTTACGGAGCCGATCAAACGTCGTTGCGACACTATCACACTGCAGCGCAACATCACGTAGGGCGACCATATACGATCCCTGCTGGGTGGCGCGTGACGCCTGCGCATTCAGATAGGTATTGTCCCAACCAAAGGCAATATGCGGATTCATGGCCGTGTTAATGCCGATACTGCCGATGACATTCGGCGTGACATAGGGATAGCCGTGCTGGGGAGAGACCACAAATAAGGCCAGGAAGCCTTCGACCACCTGCCGATCGCCCGCCACGATGACATCGTAGTTATAGCCGAGCAGTGACTGGCCAGTTTCCGTATGGGCACCACTAATCGCGACTTCGGAACAATGTTCTCGTTTTGGGGCCGTGAAGATGGCCAGGACTTCCCAGACCAGGGTGTTTACAACGACATCGGCGACTGGCACCCCGCTACCATCCGCCAGCCCTTGCATCTCGGCTTTGGCATCAGCAGAGACGCGGGACAGATAGGTGGCGGAAAGATACCGCAGCAACGGCTTGATCAGAATGCGGCTGAGCCAGGCGGGTACCCCAAGCCGCTGCGTGGCCGTTTGCGGCGCATACTCCCAGGCAAGGGTTTGTAACCGCGCCAGCTCGTCACGACACAGCACTCCATGTTGGTAGCCGCGCTGATAGGACGATCCGCGCAGATGCACCACAGGAATACCATCGTCGTCGTGGCGTTCGCCGGGGTCGGTTAGTGGTTGTGCGGCGACAAGGCGGCGCTTAAAAAAGACAAACCAGGCCGCTGAGACCGAATGGAACACCGTGTGAATGATCGAACGAAGGGCGAAAAGCATAGAATCTCCTCAATCAGATTATTGGCAATGAGATCTTACCGGTTGCCAATCTCAAAAGCACACCGATAGTTCCATATAGATTGTCGTGTTACTGAACATCTTCACGTTCTCAGGGATGAGGTTGTTGCCAATCATAGCGATGGCAGATTGCTGTGTCAATAATAAACATTCGCCTCAATCCTTCAGGCTCTATCACTCATGTCCGCCGGCAAACGATAGCAAGTGTGGCGTCATTTTAAGTACTAACCTTATTGCGTTAGTATCTGTACTCAGTTTGAGCATATTCCTGGATATAGGTTGTGCTTGGGTAGGGTGCTAGAGTTGTGTTTTATCAATTGCCGCCCGCAGATCATCATCACTTGGCGTGAGATACATCCCTGTCGTTGAGAGACGGCTGTGGCCGAGAATTCGCTGCACCTCGGGGAGCTGTGCCCCCTGTGTCAGCAGTCGCCGCGCCAGGCTGTGGCGGAGCATGTGTGGGGAGACGTGGTCTAGGTGGTGGGCTGCGGCTCTCAGTTGATCTACACGTTGCAGATCGGCCACGTTTGCCGCAGAATCCCGCAACGTAGCAGCGGCAATCGCCCCAAGTCGCTGGACAATCTTGGCGACCCCACGCGGGGTCATACCGGGGATAATTGGACGCCCCTTTGCGGCAGCATCAATGCGCACCAGCAATGGCTCGCGCTCCGCAGCACTGCCGAGCGCTGGCAGGCCCGCTGGACAGCGCAGCTGCACCACATAGCGTTCGAGAAGACGAATGGCATCGGGATGTACAGGAATACGTCGCGCCTTGCGTCCTTTTCCACTGCGGACTACGAGCGTGCCTCCGGGCAGATCGAGATCCCGCAGTTGAACATCACAGGCCTCTTGCACACGAACCCCCGTGTAGACCAGCAAGGCTAGCAGGGCTTCGTCACGCATGCGCAGCCGGGGATCACGCTGATTGCGCGCTGCACGCAGCAGGGCATCCACGCCGACATCGGGCACCGCCTGAGGTCCAAGCGGCTCCGTGGCCACATCTTGGAGGTCATCCGTCGGATTGTTTACCACCAGACCCTGACTGATTGCCCAGGTAAAGAAGCTGCGGATGGTCGACAGTGCCCGATTGATGGTGGCTGGAGCAGCCCCATCTGTCACCTGGCGGGTTCGCTGCCACTGGCGCAGATCGCGGTCGCTGGTGAGTGCCGCATTCCAAGGGTGGCCGTGGGTCACTTCCCACCATTGCTGAAACTGGCGCAGATCGGCACGGGTGGCCCGAATGGTGGCAGCGGATCGACCTCGTGACTCAAGCAGCGCCAGGTAGGTTATTGGTAGATCCATCATAGTATCCTCGATAGTGCAGATTATCAGTACCGTCAGAATAGCAGGTTTGGTCCAAGATTGCAACACATTATCAGTACCGTTGAATGGGTTTTAAGGGAGTAACGGTACTGATAATAAATTAAGATACGGTATTGTTTGTCAAGCCCCAATTTTTATGCATCGGTATCGTCGCTCATGGGCGGCTCCGCCGCCAGCACGCACCCCGACAGCGCAGTCGCGCTGCCACGCTGCGTGCGCCAGAATCGGGTCCTGAGCCAGTTAGGCGGCGCTCAATTCCCCCGTGGCCCGATCTCGCTGCGCCAATGGATAGGCAGGATCAAACCGTTGGCCTTTCATAACCAGCGCCCACGCCAGGTGCAGCAGCTTGCGGGCGACCGCACAGCGGGCAACCTTAACGGCTTTGCCCCGCTCCCGCAAGCGCGTGTAGAACACCTGCATGGGGGGATTGTACCGACTCGCGCTCAGGCTGGCGAGATACAGCACTGTCCGCAGGCGGGCATTGCCCCCGTGCCCCACATGCGCCTGGCCGCGCACGCTGCTGCCCGACTCATACTGGAGCGGGCTTAACCCCGCGTAGGCCACCAGCGCTTCCGGGGTTGCGCACAGCGTGAAATTGAGGGTGCTCACCAACAACCAGGCCGTACATTGGATGCCAATGCCGGGGATCGACAACACGATCGCGGCCGAGGCCGCCCACGCGCCCGTCTCTACAATGGTGCCGATCTCGTGATCCAGGGTGTGCAGCTGCTCGTCCAGCGCGGTCATGACCGCGTCAAAGCGGATCGTCACCGCCGCCACGACGACCGGCCACTGGCTGAGGGCATGCTGCTGATTGCGCGCCTGTTGGCGCATCTCCATGAGGGCATCACGGGCCATCAGCCGCTGGCGCAGTTCGTGATAGACCGCCGGCGGGGGTGTCCAGCAGGGTGGCTGGCGTTCGGCGGCGAAACGGGCCAGGAGTTGCGCATCAAGGGCATCGGTTTTGGAGCGGCGTGGCAGCGATTTGGCGAAATTGTGGACGTGTTTGGGATTGAGAACCGCCACGGCATAGCCGGCCTGGTGCAGCGTCACCGCGAGGCGAATCCAGTAGGAGCCGGTGGCTTCCATGACCATCAGGATCTGGGCGGCAGGGATCGCAGGCGGCAACTGGGCTTGCACGGCGGCAAAGCCAGCGTCGGTTTGGTCAAAGGTGTGGGCTGGGCTGGGCGCCTGGCCCGGCAGCACCCAGGCTGCAGCAAACGTTTTGGCCGCAATGTCGATCCCAACAAAGCACATATACGTCGGCGACAGAGTCATCAGACACCTCCGGTGGAAGCCACGTGAGGACGTGGCAGAGCACTGAATATCCTGGGCAGGGCATGGTCGTGCCTCGTGCATGCGTGGTCGACGCCACTGGATACGGTTCAGACTGACCACTGCCCGGCGTGATAGGGACCTTTCTTAATTGCGCGGTCATGCCGCTAAGGGTTATCCAGTCTCACTATCACGCTGGAATCAGTGTCTGTATTATACGAGATACGGTGTTGGGGCAATCCGTTCGCCAGCAACATCGTGGTATCCATCCTGCGAAACAGGGCCGCTAATTCGTTAGGATATCGGTAAAGAACGCCTCTGTAGTGAGCTAAAGTACACTTTTAGCGCTTCCCTAGGATGTGGTGATCTGCCGACCTACCAGCGCGGGTAATCGCTTCAAACCGTTCCCGGCCTAACTTCAGCTTCGACCTGTTCAATGTGCTCGGCTGGGATAATATTCTCGCTAGCGTAGGCCTTGACAAGCGGCCACCATCTCGCTATAATCGAACATATGTTTCAGTATGTACAGTGGAGCGCCGAGTATGAACACTGAAGGGACGATTAAGTACGCCATTGTTGAGTACACCACAAACAAAAACTTTTGTAATGTCTACGATGCCGTTGGGATTGAGCGACTGGAATGGGAGCTGGTCTCCTACGACCGTGAAAAACGGGTTCACCTCGACCGGGCCAATGCGTATCTGCCGATCACCCGCTGCAAGCTGCTGGTCCACCAGGTCCTGTCCGGCCTCGCCTATAAACAGGGCTGGAAGATGGAAGTTTTCGGCGGCTCGTTTCGCGAAGGCAGCATCGAGAGCCGGCTGTTCAAGGTGGAGTACGATCCTGGCGCCGATGGGAAGTTCGCCCGTTTTCCGTTTCGGCTCTCGATCAACATTGGGCCGGGCAAAAAAACCGCGACCGGCGGCATCGCCCCAGAGGGCAAGCCGACCACCAGCATCTGGATGCGCTTCCCCGACGATGACTGGCTCGGCATCTGCCTGGAGATTCGCGATTTTCTGCTGGTCCACCAGCGCGACCTGGAAAATGTGCGGCGCACCGAGCAGCTGACGCGGCTGGCCAGCCGGCGCAAAGAAAGTCCCAATGGACGCAGCGTGGCTGCGTAGCAATAAACCCGAGTATCTACGCTTATTTAGGAGGAACTACCAATGGCTAAGGATTTGAACAAAGTACAGCTAACCGGACGTCTCGGCGCCGATCCCGAGATGCGCTTTACCCCACAGGGCAGCGCTGTGACCACCTTCCGCGTCGCCTCCAATCGCTCGTGGAAAACGACCGAGGGCGAGCAGAAGGAAGATACCGAGTGGTTTTCGATTGTGGCCTGGAACAAGCTGGCCGAGATCTGCAATCAGTATCTGGCCAAAGGCTCGCGGGTGTACATCGAGGGTCGCTCGCAGACCCGCTCGTGGGAAGATACCGCCTCCGGGCAAACCCGCTACAAGACCGAGATCATCGCCAACGATATGATTATCCTCGATGGTCGCCGCGATGGAGTGGCCTACAATGGCGCCGCTGAGGACGTTGACGATTCGTGGGACAGCGCCCCTGAGCCGACCCAGGCTCCCGCGCCAGCGCCCCGGCGCCAGCCCGCCCCAGCCGCCGCCCCGGTCTCGGCCGCGCCGGCGCCCGCTCGCGCCAGCAGTGGTGGTGGCACCACC
>JACCRK010000172.1 GCA_013813565.1 Herpetosiphonaceae bacterium | reverse complement strand
GCGCTAGGGCAGCCGCAGCGGTCGGGTGATCATGCGCTAGGGTGCGTCTGACTCGTAGCTGTTCGATTCAGGGTGGGGGAACGTGACCGTCACGGTCGTGCCCTGGCCGGGCTGACTGGCAATACTGATCGCGCCCTCGTGCTGGTCGGCGATCCAGCGGGCGATCGCCAGACCCAGGCCGGTTCCGCCAGGCTCGCGGGTCCGGGCGGGATCGGCGCGGTAAAATCGCTCATACACATGGGGCAGATCGGCGGCTGAGATACCGATCCCGGTGTCGGCGACGGTGATCGTCACGCCGCCTGCGGTCTCGGCCAGGCCCAGCCGCACCTGCCCGTCAGCCGGGGTGTAGCTGAGGGCATTGTCGAGCAGAATCAGCACCAGCTGCTTCAGCCGATCGCTATCGCCAACCAGCGTGGCGGGTCCAAACGGGTCGAGGGCCAGCGACTGGCCGCGAGCGAGCTGGCGGGCGGTGCTGAACGCCTCCAGGACGATCGAGTCGAGCTCGACAGGTCGGTGCTGGAGACCAACCCCGGCATCGGCGCGGGCCAGCGCCAGCAGATCGGCGACCAGCCGGCTGAGCCGCCGGGCCTCGCGCTCGGCCTCGCCGATGGCCTCCTCACGATCGGCGTCGGAAAGATTTGGACGGCGGCGCAGCAGCTCAAGGTTGCCTTGAATCGCCGTCAGGGGTGCCCGCAGCTCGTGGGAGGCATCGGCGACAAAGCGCTGCTGTGAGCGATAGGCGATCTCCAGGCTCTCCAGCATCTCGTTGAAGGTCGCCGCCAGCTGGCTAAGCTCATCCTTTGAGTCGGAGGCGGCCACCCGGTGCGAAAAATCGCGCAGGTGGGCGATTCGGCGGGCGGTCGCGATCATGTCGGCGACCGGGCGCAGGGCGTTTCCGGCGATCGCCCAGCTGCCCACAGCCGCCAAGATCAGGCTAATCAGCCCCAGCGCCAGCAGGATCGTCTGGAAGCGCTGGATGGCGTGGTCGAGCGGGTCAAGCGAGGTGAAGGCCACAATCATCCCAACCGTGCCGCCATGCTGCTGAATCGGCAGCACATAGATCCGCCAGCGCTGGCCGGCGTGCTGCAGAATATCAAAGGCCCCGGCGGCGGGCGCCACGACCGCCGGGCCAAGCGCCGGGGCCAGGCTGGCGAGCCGTCCGTAGGCCGGACCGGCCGGATCGGTGAGAATGGCCTGGGGATCAAGCGCTGGCAGCACGT
The DNA here is from genome assembly GCA_013813565.1 of Herpetosiphonaceae bacterium. Lineage (GTDB taxonomy): Bacteria > Chloroflexota > Chloroflexia > Chloroflexales > Herpetosiphonaceae > JACCRK01. The sequence goes on along the minus strand of JACCRK010000172.1, from coordinate 17,452 downwards.
GGGACTGGGAGGTCTCTTCCAGCAGCCGACCCTGCATGTCGTACAGGCGCAGGGCGATGGCAAATCCCGCCGTATCGTCCACGGCGAGATGCAGGCCCGCCGGGGTTTCGGCGGCCTCGGTGGCGTGATGCCCGGCGGTGGTGATCAGTGTGCGATCGAGCTCATCGTAGTGGCCGCGAGTGTGCAGCGCATAGGTGAGCGTCCCGGCGATCAGCAGAATCAGCCCCAGAAATGCGCCATACCAGTAGGCCAGGCGGAGACGAATAGCCATGCTTTAATCCTGGCGGAGGACGTAGCCCGCCCCCCGAATGGTGTGGAGCAGCCGCGGCTCGCCGTCAGCCTCGAGCTTCTGGCGCAGCTGCTTCATATAGACCTCAACCACATTGGTGTTGCCGCCAAAATCATAGCCCCAGACCAGCTCGAGCAGGTGCTCCTTGGACAGAACCTGGCGCGGATGCTGGAGAAATGTCTGCAGCAGGGTGAACTCAAGGTGGGTCAGGGTGACGCTGCGCTGGCCGCGGCGGACGCTGTGCTCGCCGGGGTCCAGGCTGAGGTCGGCGAACTGCAACAGCGCCGGGCGCTCGCGGTCCTGGCGGCGCAGCAGGGCCTGGATCCGCGCCAGCAGCACATCAAACTCGAATGGCTTGACCACATAGTCGTCGGCCCCGGCATTCAGCCCGGCCACCTGATCCTCGGAGGCATCCTTGGCGGTCAGGAAGATGATCGGCAGCTGCGCGTCGGCGGCGCGCAGGCGCTGCAGCACCGCCATCCCATCCAGCCCCGGCATCATCCGATCGAGGACCACCAGGGCCGGGGGATGCTCGCGGGCCAGCGCCAGCCCGGCCTCGCCGGAGGCGGCGGTCTGCACCGCAAAGCCCTCGTAGCTCAGCCCACGCCGGAGCAGGCCGGTCACGGCGGGATCATCATCAATCACCAGAATCTGCTGTTGCATCCACGCCACCTTTCCTGTCCCAACCAATTTGCCCCAGCAGAAAACGGCGGTTGCTGGCTGGCAGGTGGTCATTTTACCACCTGCCAGCCTCACCTATGGCCTGGCCGCGACAGCCCTGCCTGACTGGGCCAGCGGCGCCCAGGTGCCGCCAGAATCGGCTGAGCGGTAGATGTTGCGCTCGTAGGTGCCGATCACAATATCGTTGGCCTGGACCGGGTTGACCGCGATCGCGCCGAGCGTGTGGCTGCCCTGTGGGCTGGGCAGAGCCACGGCGGTGCGGGTCTGGGTGGCCAGATCATAGACCGCCAGATCGTTGCCGCCATACCAGAGCCGGCCATCCTGCACGCTAAACGTGGCCGCCGTGGTGGCCGCGCTGTAGGGCAGCCGGCTGACGCTCTGGCCGCCATCGGTCGAGAGCCACATGCCGTCGTTGGTGGCAAAGGCGACGATCCGGGCATCAGTTGGGTGGACGGCGATGGCGTTGGGGACGGTGGTTAGCCCGCTGACCGGCGCCGCGGCCCAGGTTTTGCCGTCGTCACGGCTGACCGCAATCCCGGCGGGGATGCTGCCGGTCGGGCTGGGGTTGAACACGTAGATGATGTGGCTGCTGTAGCCCACACCCATGACGTGAAAGTCACGCTCGCCCAGCGCGGTCAGGTTGATCACGGTCGCGCCGCCATCGGTGCTTTTGAGCAGGCCGAGCGGGTTGGGCAGCGGTGAGCCGATCGCCGGATGGCCGCTGCTGTAGAAGCCGTCGTCGCTGGCGGTGAAGCCCATGTAGTCGTGCGCCGGCCCGGCAGGAATCTGCCAGACGCCATTGGTGAGGGTGCGGGTGCCCTCGTGGGCCGCCACGACCACGGTCTGGCCATCGCCGGAGAAGCCAATGCCGTGGATGTGCGGGATCTCAATCGCCGCGCTGTTGGCGGCGGGCGTGGCGACCTCCGGGGTGCTCTCGGGGCTGCGGTTCATGAAGAACAGGATGCCGACGCCGAGGATCAGGACGGCCAGGAGCGGTGCGAACAGTGCCAGGCGTTGGCGTGGCGGTGGCTTGCGTGAGCGGGACATCGGGCGATCCTTTCGGGTGAGATGCTGGTGCACAGTGCGGGCAGCCAGCACTCCGCATATTACGTTCTGATTGTATCGCTAGCTTGAGCCGCTGGTGGGGCCGGCTCGGACGATATCGATCTCTATAGTCGCATGTCTGGCTGAGGCTGGGCTGAGTCGGGGCTGTGCGGAGGCTGAATCGGCGGATTTGAACATTGGTTATTGACAAATGACTATCGGTCATTTATAATTGACCACAGGTCAGTTAGAAAGATGTGAGCAGCGATGACGACAACCCGCCGTGCGATGCGCGATGATCAAAAACAGGAACGGCGCCAGACTATTCTAGACATTGCCTGGCAGCTGTTTCAGACCACGGCCTACAGCGAGATTGCGATGAACACGGTGGCGGAGCAGGCCGGGCTGGCCAAAGGCACACTGTATCTCTACTTCAAGACCAAAGAGGAGCTGTTTCTCGCGGTGCAGGAGCAGCAGTTTGTGCTGTGGTTCGACGACCTGGACGCCCGCTTTCTGGCGGCCCAGGGCACCAACAGCATCGACCTGATCGCCGCGCAGATCGGCGGATCACTGGAGGTGCGGCCGGGCATGAATCGGCTGCTGGCGATTTTGCACGGCGTGCTGGAGCAGAATATCGACTACGCCACCGCCCTGCGCTTCAAGCAGATGCTCCACACCCGCATCCAGCGCGCCGGCACGCTGCTAGAGGCCTGCCTGAAGTTTTTACAGCCCGGCGAAGGGATGCTGGTTTTGATGCAGGCCTACGCGCTGCTGATCGGCCTCCAGCACGTCGCCGACCCGTCGCCGGTCGCCAGACAGGTGATCGAGCAGGCCCAGCTGGCGATCTTTGATGTGGACTTTGCACCAGAGTTTGTGCGCATGCTGCGCCAGCTGCTGATTGGGTTTGAGCAGCTAGGGGTTAGGGGCTAGGGGACTTTTTGGATTATCTAAACACTACATACAAGGATCTAATGACAATGACGACAAATCTTAAAGGCAAGACGGCGCTGGTGACGGGAGCTTCGAGCGGGCTGGGGGTGGATTTTGCCAGGGAGCTGGCGCAGCTTGGGGCCAATCTGATTCTGGTGGCGCGGCGCGAGGATATGCTGCGCACGGTGGCGAGCGATATCACCAAACAGTTCGGCGTGACGGTCGATGTGATCACCCAGGACCTGTCGGAGAAAGATGCGCCCCAGCGGCTGTACGACCAGATCAAGGCCGGCGGAAAGCAGGTCGATGTGCTGGTCAACAACGCCGGCTTCGGCCTGTTTGGCGAGTTTGTGGATCTCGACTGGCAGCGCGAACGCAACATGCTTGAGCTGGACATTATCACGCTCGTCCATCTGACCAAGCTGTTCGTCGGCGATATGGTGGGCCGCAACTTCGGCCACGTGCTGCACGTCGCCTCGATCGGCGCCTACCAGCCGTCGCCGCTGTACGCCTCGTACTCGGCCGCCAAAAGCTTTGTGCTGAACTTCGGCGAGGCCCTGAACTATGAGCTAAAAGCTACCAAGGTGCGCTCAACCGTGATCTCGCCCGGCATCACCGCGACCGAGTTCCTCAAGGTCGCGGGCCAGCAGGCCACGCTGTATCAGCGGATGACGATGATGCAAAGCCCCGACGTGGCCCGCATCGGGATCAAAGCGATGCTCAAAGGTCGCTCCAGCATTGTGCCGGGCCTACTCAACACGGTCACGATCTGGTCGAACCGCCTGATGCCCCGACGGATGTCGGCGGCGGTCGGCTATCGGCTGATGAAAACGGCGTAGTTGCGGGGATCGGTTTAGCCCATTGGAGCGTCCTAACCCCTAATCTCTGACCTCTAATCCCAAGAAAGGCGATGATGAACAACTATCAGCTTGGAACACTGGCCGGACTGCAGGTGACGGCGCGGCGATCAGTAATCTTTGGAGTTCTGGGGCTGTGGGCGCTGCTGGGCGGGCTGGCCTACGCGCTGCTCGATCTGCCGGTGGCCACGGCGCTTGGCGCCGGGCTGGCGGCGGCCGCGCTGCACGTCGGCTCGGAGGTAGTGCATCAGCTTGGCCACGCCTGGGCCGCCCGGCGCGTCGGCTACCCAATGGTTGGAATGCAGCTGTGGGGCATCTTTGCGACCTCGATCTATCCTGCCGCCGAGCCGGCCCTGCCGCCGGCCACCCACATCCGCCGGGCCATCGGCGGGCCGCTGGTCAGCCTGTTGGTGACGCTGATCGCCGGCGCCGTGACCCTGGCGCTGCCCGACGGCCTGGCCCGCTGGATTGCACTGTTCTGGTTTTTGGATAATCTGTTCGTGTTCACATTGCAGGTCTTTCTACCGCTCGGCTTCAACGATGGCAGCACGGTGCTGCACTGGTGGAATGTGCAGCGCAAGGGCGTGCGAGAATGAGCGTGCCGCTGATCTACCGCGCCAGCGGCTACACTACCTTTCGTGGACAGAGTAAGGTTAAATAATGCCAAAACCGCGTGGCACTACACCACGCGGTTTTGATGTTCCACCGATAGGGTGGTCGCTGCCGCCGGAGCGCTGGATCAAGCTCGCCCAACCGCACCGGCCCTGATAGTGTAGCTCTCAGTGAACGACCAGCCAATAGAGCCATAGCACAATAATCGGCAGCAATAAACATATCCTTTGTGACAGCTTTAATATTTTTCTACCATACAACGTATAAATAATCAACATGATAGCGATACATAGCTCAACGTATTTTAAAGCATGCCATTGATTATATTGATTGAGTTGCAACCCAGATAAATCTTTTGGGTACACTCCATACCAGCGCATATCTTCTACAATCATCCATAGCAGCAAAGTTAGCAACAAAAATAATATACCCACTATGTCAACTACAATGGCGGCGATATTTGTTCTATCAATATTTTCAGGCACTTTATACATCATATCTCCTGGTCTCGCAGCGACCTATTATGCCACAGAATCTTACCTCGACGGGCATCCTAAAGATAAAATTACTCTATCGTTCTGAATATATTTGATCGACTAATACCGAAAACCGCGTGGCACTGCGCCACGCGGTTTTCGGTATCCCGATCTAGGTAACGCTGACGCCTACTTCCCCGCCGCGCGCTCCTCGCCAAGATCCTGGGCGATCTCGAACAGGAACCAGGCGCGATTCTCGGCGGCGTCGATCATTACCTCCAGCTCGCTGGCGGTGGCGACATCTTTGGCGTCGTCGGCGGTCTGGTGGGCCGAGCGCAGGGCCTTGACGACGTGCTGGTTGTCGCGCATCAGCTCATCGACCATCGCCTGGGGCGCGACATACTCGGCGTTGTTGTCCTCCAGCGTCTGCAGCTCGCTGATCTGGCCGATCGAGCGCAGGGTCGTGCCGCCGATCCGCCGGGCCCGCTCGGCCAGGATGTCGGTCGATCCCAGCACCTGGGCGGCGTGCTCGTCAAACAGCAGGTGCAGGTCGCGGAAGTGGCGCCCGCTCAGGTGCCAGTGAAAGTTTTTGTACTTCAGATAAAGCGCGTACGAGTCGGCCAGCAGCCGGTTGAGCGCCTCGGTGACAGCGGTGACATCTTTCTTGCTCAGGTCGGTCGGGGTGTTGAGTCGCTTATCCACAGTGGATACTCCTTCGTCTAAAGAACAGACACTGCGGCCTGGCATTGCATTTGTTGTGCCAGCATCAAGCCTGGGCTGATGGAGATCTGTGCTATTATTGGCGGCGTTTTGCCGCTCGGCAGATCGAGATTAGCCAAGGAGAGAGACGATGAAACGAACTATTCAGCGTGGATTTGCCATGCTCGGGCTGGCGGCGCTGCTGCTGGCCTGTGGCCGAGAGGCGGCCGCGCCTGCGCCGGTCAGCCAGGCCGCCGCGCCGACCGCCCGCCCCACAACCCGGCCTGCCCCGACCCCGACCACCGCGCCCACCACGCTACCGACCGCGCTGTCGGAGGAAGACCTAGAGGCCCGGTGGAATCTCCAGGTAGCCAACAACAAGGGAATGGAGATCAGCCTGATGCTCGGCGGGAGTGGGCCGCACGCCGGAACCTACGCGGTCACCAGCCCTGACGCTATCTGTGGCGGCGGGCTGGCCGCGAACGAGCGCGACAGCGTCTGGGCGACGAAGTTCGCCGACACCGCCAGCGAACCCAACGAGTTCAGCGGCCTGAAGTTCACAGCAGTCATTGAAGAGGGCAAGGATGAATCGATCGACTTTTCCATCACAATTTCCTTCGGCGAGCTGGATTCGGCCGCTGAGACGAAGTATGAGCTGATGGTCATGGGCGATAACCTGGTCCACGGCAGCGGCATGGTGACAGTTGCTGACCGGGGCGAGACCGCCACGCTCCTGATCAGCGGCGCGGCCGCCGATGGCAGCCAGGTGGAGGCGCGGCTCGAGTGCCTGAGCGTGGTTCGCATCAGATAAACGCCATCCAAAAGCCAGGGCCGAGCGTGGTTGCTCAGCCCTGGCTTTTTTGTGCCTACCAGCCGCGGGCGGCCACCAGTTCGGCGCCCAGGAGGCCCAGCAACACTCGATACTCGGCCGGGTTGTTGGGGTGGTACTCGAAGCGGGCGCGCTCGAACCACTGGGTCAGCACCGTGTCGCCGCTGCTGTTGGTCTCCAGCTGCGGCGGCGAGATCGGGTAGCCGAACAGGGCCAGCGCCTCGGCGGAGGTCACCTCCGGCTGGCCCAGATCCAGGTCCAGGCCGTGGCTGCTCCAGTAGCCCCAGAACTCCGGCGCGATCGCCTGGCCGGTCTCGGGATAGTAGTGGGCGGCGTTGGGGTCGGCCTTGGGGAAGGCCCGCCAGTCGCGGCCCTGGTGAGTGAGCAGCTCCACCCCAAGGAGACCAAGCATTATCACATTCCTTTCACGGTGATACTCGTAGCGCTGGCGCTCCAGATACTGCACCATCCGAACTCGCCCATCATCGGTGCCGCGCTCGGCAAGCACGCGGGTCAGCGGATAGCCAAACACCGCCAGGCCGCCGTTGTGCTCCCAGTAGCCCTTGAAAGGCGGGAGCAGCCCATGGCCAACGTTCTCAAAGTACAGCCCATCAGGATCGTTGGGGTTGGCCTCGCGGGCGGTCGGATTGGGCTGCGCCTGCGGCTGCTGGCCGTAGCCGTAGCCCAGCACGACGCCCCTCGAGCCAACCGCCAGCGCGTGACGGGCATCGAGCATATTCACCGCATTCAGCTCGCCCTCAATCAGCGGGAGCGGCTCGTTGGACCAGACGCCGTCGGTGTGGCGGAAGACCATCAGCACGGTGGTGACACCTTCTTCCTGGATAGTGCCGACCGCCAGGCCATTGCCGGCATCGGCAAAGGTTACCGCGTGCAGCGAGGTAGCCATCGGGACATCATTCCTCAGTGGGCGATTGACCACATCAGCGAGGGGAAACACCTCCCATGTGTTATTGCTGCGATGCAGGATATAGGAGGTTTTTTGCGAGCACACGCTACAGGCCGTTCCAACATAGCCAACCGCCCAGGCCTCATCGGCGTCGATCGCCCGAACACTCTCCAGCGAGGGATAGCATCCAGACGGATACTCCTCACACGGCCTGGAATAGGATTCGGTCTGCCAGCCACCATTCTGATTGCGCCAGATCTGGCTATCGCTGACCAGCCAGCCAGCGCCGGGCGCGAAGTGTAGGCTTGCTAGCTGGATGTCCCCAGCCACGCTGGTATCGCGCTGCCAGGCGCCGCCGGTGTAGTGCAGCAGCACCGGGTTCTCGACTACCCCAGGTACACGCTCCACTGGCACATAGCCAGCGGCCCAACCCTCGGAGCCATCGCCAAACATCTGGATCGTTTGCAGCGCTGTGCCGGACACCGGGGCGCTGCCGACACTCCAGCCAGCCGCCGTCTTATGCGCCAGCAGCCCGTTGTCGCCGACCACCCAGATGTTGTCGGGCCCGATCACCGCCAGCGCGTTGACCGGCGCGTTGAAGCGATAGTCCAGCGATCCGGTCCAGCGGCCATTGGCGTACTGGAGGGTGTAGATCACGCCTTCCGCGCCGTCGCTACCGACCGCAAAGGCCGTAGTGACATCGTACATCACGACATCTTGAAAGGTCACGCTGATGGGCAGCCCCGCCACCTGCGACCAGACCAGCGGATTGCCCTGGGCCGACACGTCTGGCCGGCGGATCAGCACCATACTTAGCAGCAGCACCAGGCTGCCCAGGCGAGCGATTGTCCGAAACTTCATAACAACTCCTTACACACTACTGAAGGGAAAGTGTTCACACCATCACACTCCGATCAGTGTAGCGGGTAAGGCCAGCCGGCTGAATAGACGGTGCCTTTCAGCCGACTGAGGATCTGGTGAGTCATCTCAGGCAGCGGTGAGGGCGCTCTCAGGCGGCTGCCACATCTGCCGATAGACCGCGACGTGGCTCAGCGCCACCTGGCGCTGGGTGTAGTGGGATAGCGCGCGCTCGCGTCCCGCCGCCGCGATCGCCTGGCGCTGGCCCTCGTTGGCGTAGAGATGCTCGATCGCCAGCGCCAGCGCCGCCACATCGCCCTCGGGAAACACCAGGCCGGCATCGCCGATCACGTGGGGGATCTCGCCGGAGAACGAGCCGATCACCGGGATCTGGCAAGCCATCGCCTCGATCAGCACGCGGCCGAACTGCTCTTTCCAGCTGGGCGTGGTGCGCGACGGCAGCACATAGGCGTGGAGCGAGCGCATCGCCGCCGGAACCTCGCCCGAGGGCAGCAGCGGCTCCAGCGTCACCCGCCCCAGCAGCGGCGGCGCAGCGATCCGCCGGGCAACCTCGGCGCTCAGATCGCCCTGGCCGATCAGGCGGCAGTGGATGTCGGCGGGCAGCCGCTCAAGCGCATCGAGCAGATCGATCACGCCCTTGGAGCGCATCAGGCGGCCAAAAAAGCCGACCACGAACGGCCGGGCGGGCAGCGGCGTGTCCGCCGGGGTGAAGCGCTCCTCATCGACGCCAAACTGCGGGATCACCGTCAGCGGCCCGCGGTAGCCGTGGTCGCGGATGAGTTGGCCGGCCAGGTGGTTGCCGGCCAGCGCATGGGCGGCATGGCGAAAGGCATAGCGCTCGAACTGGCGGAACGGCGGCGGATAGGAGCGGGCGACATCGGCCCAGTTGTAGAAGCACATGCTGGCCCCGACCTGCCGCCCGTGACGCAGCGCCTGGAAGGTCGCCAGATTAAAGGCCTCCTCATCAATGTGCAGCACATCCGGGCGCTCGGCGCGAATCAGCCTCCCCAGGCCGCGCCAGGTGTAGGTGTGATGGTGCCCGTTGTGGCGCAGCGGCAGCACGTGCAGGCGATAGCCCGCGGCGGACCGCACCTCCAGCGGATAGTCGCCCACGCCCGGCTCGTGCCAGACCTCCGGCACGACCGCGCTCAGCTCAATATCCGGCTCGGCGGCGATCCACTCCAGCTTGCGGTGGTAGGTTGCCGCCGTCAGGGCCTTGGAAACAATCAGTACTTTCATTTTTTCTCACAACACTGGTGGACTCAAACAGAAATCGGGAACCAGGCTGCGCAATTCGCAATACCCGATCCCCGATCCCCAGCACCCAATCCCTACAACCCTAGATCACAAGGTCATCGCGGCGTTTCCCACGCGCCTCCTCGATCTCGTGGCGGCGCTGGTCGTAGCCGGTGCGGCCCATCAGGGCGTAGGTTGCCACCTTGCCCGCCTCAACGCCGGGCTGATCGAAGGCGTTGATGTTGTAGAGCTCGCCGGCGATGGCGGTCTGCTGCTCCAGCAGGTAGTAGAACTGCCCCAGGGTAAACGCGTTGACCGCCGGAAAGTGATGGGCCACGTTCGGCCGGCCGGCCTCGGTGAGCGCCAGCTGGGTCGCCTCGGCCTCGGCCTTGATCAGCGCATCGAACGACTGGCCATCAAGATAGGCCAGCTCATCGACATCGGGGTAGGGGTTGACCAACGGCGCGTTGGTCTGGTACTGGTCGACAAACAGGAAGTTGAAGACCTTGTCGAACGGCCCCTCGGCGTAGAGCTGCACCTGGGAGTGCTGGTCGGTCACGCCGAGCGACTTGATCGGCGTGGGGCCGACGTTGACCACCTTGCCGGAGCGGTCGACGTGCTTGCCCAGGCTCTCGGCCCACAGCTGGCGGAACCAGTCGGCGACATCCTTGAGCCGCTGGGCATACGGCATCATCACAACCATATTTTTGCCCTTCTTGTCGAGCAAAAACTGAATCAGCGCATTCATCGCCGCCGGGTTCTTGCGCGGGTCGCGCTCCTGGCAGCGCTTGTCGGCAAAGGCCGCGCCGGCCAGCAGCTCGCCGATATCGACCCCGGTGACCGCCGCCGGGAACAGGCCGACCGCCGTCAGCTCGGAGAAGCGCCCGCCGACATTCGCGGGCAGCGGCAGCGAGGGATAGCCCTCGCGTTCCACGATCTGGCGCAGCGCCCCTTTTTTGGGGTCGGTGGTCAGCACCAGGTGGTCGCCCAGCCGGTTGGTGCCGATGCGCTTGGCCAGGGCCTCGCGGAAGTACAAAAAGGCCGCCATCGTCTCGGCGGTCGTGCCAGATTTTGTGATCACATTGAACACGGTCTGTTCGAGATCGAGCACATCGAGCAGGCCGGCGTTCAGCTCAGGGTCGGCATTGTCGGGCACGTACAGCTGCGGGCCACGGCGCAGCTCGCGGGGCAGATTGTTGTAGAACGGGTGCTGCAGGGCGGTCTGGGTGGCGATCGGCCCCAGCGCCGACCCGCCGATGCCCAGCACCACCAGCGTATCGGCGCGAGCGCGCACCTCCTGGGCCAGCGCAATGATCTCGCTGGTGTCCTGGTAGGGCAGGTCGGGCCAGCCCAGCTCGGCGCGGTGGGACTGGACGGCCTCGATCGCAGCGGCGGCGTGCGGGAGAGCGGCCTCGATCTCGGCCTCGGTCAGCCCGTGCTCGCCAACGGCAGCGGCCAGCGCATTGTTGTAGTCAAAGCGAATCGATTGATTGTTCACTGGTTAACTCCTCTATAAAATATCAATGGATACGAGCCGCCTGCGCAGACCACGGCCCGGCATCTACTGCTCAAGCGTGCCGCCCCGGACCTCGCAGCCAGTTTCACGCCGGCTCAGATCAAACGTCATCTCAAGCTCAATCCGGGTAAAGCAGGTGCTATCGACCAGGGTTTTGCGCACAAAAAAGGCCGTGCCCTCATCGTTCAACGACAGATCGTTGCGGCTATCAATCCGCAGATTGATCAGCGCGCCACAGCGATTGCAGCGCACGGTGCGCTGAATCCCGGCGTCGGCGGGGGCTTTCTTGGCCCCGCCACGTCCAAACAATGCATCGAGAAATCCCATAGCCACCTCTGTCTAGTCTTGATTATTGATCTTTGCCAGGATCATGCCCTGCAGCAGGACCGCAGCATCGGCGGCGCGGCGCTGGCGGGCGAGGGCCTGCACGGCCTCGGCCATCGCCTGGTTGGCGTCATTCTGGGCCTGGACCAGCGGCTGAATATAGTCGGCGGTGGCCAGGCGCAGCAGGGTGTTGCGCAGGAACGCCACCAGCGGCCAGCGCGAGTGGAGCGGCTTGGCAACCACACTGGCCTTGGCCAGCAGCTGGCGCTCGACCCACTGCAGCTCGGTCTCGCCACCATCGGCGGTCGCGTCGGGAAACACATCGAGGTCGCTGATCACCGGGCGGCTCTCGTGGCTGCAAAACGCCGACTGAAAGGCCAGATAGACCATCTGCAACGCCTCGATCTCGTGGTTGTTGGCCACGGCCCGAATATGGGCCAGCTCGGCGGGCAGCCAGGTGCGCATCAGCCAGGTGTTGTTGAAGTGTTTGAACAGGTAGCGCAGCCGGTTGAAGTGAAACAGCCGCAGATAGCGGGCGCTGCCGTGGCCGACGCTGGAGCCTTCGATATGGGTTGCGACCGCCTGCGGGGTGTAGACAATCCGGTAGCCGGCCTGGCGGGTCCGGGTGCAGAAATCGACCTCCTCGTAGTAGGCCGGGAAAAACTGTTCGTCCAGCCCACCCAGCTCCTCCCAGAGCTTGCGCGGGCAGGCCAGCGCCGCGCCGGTCACATAGTCGACGACCTCCAGCGCGTCATACTGGCCGCGATCGGTCTCGCCCACCCCGCGATGGTGGCCCAGGGCCAGCGGCAGGTGCAGCAGGCCGCCGGCGTGTTGAAACGTCGTGCCATCGCGATAAAGCAGCTTGCAGCCGACAATCCCGATATCCGGCCAGCGCTCCAGCGGCGCACACAGCTGGGCCAGCCAGTCGGGCTGCGCGATCAGGTCGGGGTTGGTCAGCACAACCGTCGCCGCGCTGGTGGTGCGAACGCCGAGGTTGCAGCCGCCGGAGAAGCCCAGGTTGGCCCCGGCCTCGATCAGGCGAATGTCGGGAAACTGCGCCTTGATCAGGGCGGCGGTGCCGTCGCGAGAGGCATTATCGACCACCACGATCTCGCGCGGTGCCGGGTCGAGCGCGGCGATCGAGCGCAGGCAGTCGGCGATGTAGGCGGCGTGGTTGTAGGTTACGATAACGATCGCGGCATCAATTTCTGTCACATAAACCTCGTATCTGTAGGCTCTCAGCTGATTGTGGAATAGGCTTTTTTAGCATTGATCCACGAAGGGCACGAAGATCACGAAGATCATGAAGGTGCATGATCTCGATCCCCGATCCCCGATCCCCGATCCCCGATCTCCGATCCGCCCAGCTCGGTGGTCCACAGGCGGGTGGCCCCGGCCTGGCGCAGCGCGGCGGCGACCACCTCGGACTGGACGGCTGGCACCAGGGCCAGCATCACGCCGCCCCAGCCGGCGCCGGACATTTTGGCGCCCCAGGCCCCGGCGCGGCGGGCGGCCAGCACCAGCCGATCAAGCTCGGGCGCTGAGACGCCCAGATCGACCAGCGCGGCGTGGTTGAGGTCGAGCAGGCGGCCAAGCTCCGGCCCTGAGTCAGAGCGTAGCGCCAGCGCAATCGCCTGGACCAGCGCGCCGATGGCGGCGAAGCGTGGCGCGTAGGCGGCGGGGTCGGCCTGCCAGCGCCGGCGCAGATCGCCGACCACCGCCTTGGTGTGGCTGGCAACGCCACTGTCGACGACCACAAAGCGCCACGGCCCGCCAACCTGCAGCGGAGTGATTGTGGGCGGCCCATCGGCCTGGCGCTGGAAGATGATCGGCTGCTCGTAAGCTACGACGGTGTTATCAATGCCCGAGGGCGTGCCGTGAAAGGTGCGCTCGCTCTCGTAGACCAGCGCTGAGATAGCGGCGGCGTCAAGCGAGCGCCCGGCCAGCCCGGCCAGCGCCCGGACCAGCGCCGCCCCGACCGCCGCCCCGCTGCCCATGCCGCTGGCGATCGGGATTGTCGAGGTCAGCGTGAGGGTCGCGTCGGGCTCGGGCAGCTCAAGCTGGCGCAGGGTGCGCTGGGCCAGATCGCTGAGCGGCGCGGCGGCCTGCAGGCGCCAGATCTCGCCCAGATCGGGGGCGTGCAGGGTCAGGCCGGCGCCCGCCGCCGCCGGCACGACCGCAACCTGCGCCCGCACCGCCATCAGCGGAATCGCCAGCGCAGGTTGGTTGTACACAACGGCGTGTTCACCAGCCAGAATAAGTTTGCCAGGCGCAGAGTACATAAAGGCATTATGAATGAGGAAGAGAGAATCGGCAAATAATGCAGGCGGGTAATTTCAGCTGTTCATCGACATGCGCGGCCAGAGCGCCCAGGCCAGCAGCAGACCGGCGGCCCACCACGGCCAGGTCGCCGCGTCGCCGTTGATCCGCAGCAGCACGCCGCCGATAAACAGCGCGCTGGCGGCAATGCCCGCCGTCAGCCGAATCACGGCCCGCTCGACCCGCCGGACATTGCGCTCCAGCTTGGTCAGCTCGGGCCGCACCTGCAGGTCGCCGCGGGCCGCCCGCGTGTAGAACTGGGTGGCCTGGTGCGGCAGCTGGGTCAGGTCGGCGATCAGCTCGCGGCCCTCGGTGGCCAGCCGCTCGCGGAAATCACGCCCGATCGTGCGCTCGCGGATGAAGTTCATCGCAAAAGGTCGGGTGGTGGCGAAAATATCGAAGTTGGGCGCCAGCCCGGCCGCCACGCCGCCAACCACGCCGATCGCCCGGCCCAGAAACAGCAGCGGCTGCGGCAGCTGAAACGGCAGCTCATACAGCACATCGCTGATGCCGCCGACAAAGCCCTCGACGTCGATCTCCTGCAACTCGCGGATGGTGCGGCCATACGTGTAGGTGAACCAGACATCGATCGCCTGGCGCAGCTGGCCCTCGTTGGCCCCCGGCAGCAGCGCACCGACCTGGCGCGCACCCTCGATGATCCGCTGCGAGTCGCGCACAACCACGCCGGTGGCGGCGATCGCCAGCCCCTCCATCACGCGGGGCGGGATCTCGTCGACCATGCCGAAGTCGAGAAAGGTCAGGATAAACGGCTGCTGCCCGCTGGCATCCAGCGGGCCGCGCGGCGCCACAAACAGGTTGCCGGGGTGCGGGTCGGCGTGAAAGAAGCCGTCGGTAAAGCACTGCTGCAGATAGCTCAGGTATAGCTTCTCGGCCAGGGCCTCCCGATTAATCCCGGCCGCATCCAGGGCCGCGTAGTCGGTGATCTTGATACCGCTGACCCGCTCCATCGTCAGCACGCGGTCGGTCGAGAACTCGCGGTAGACCGCGGGGACATGGACATCGGGGTCGCCGGCGAAGTTCTGGCGAAAGCGGTCGGCGTGATCGGCCTCGGTCAGATACTCGAGCTCGCGCAGCGTGATGCGGGCGAACTCTTCGGTCAGCGACGGCAGGTTGGTGCGCTTGCGAATCGGGGCGTAGTACTGCATCCAGCTGGCCACCCAGCGCAGCGCCGCGAGATCGATCTGCACGTAGGCCTCGATCTGCGGGCGCTGGACTTTGACCGCGACCTCCTGGCCATCGGGCAGCACGGCGAAGTGGACCTGGCCAAACGAGGCCGCCGCCACCGGCACGGGGTCGAACGAGCGAAAAATCTGCGCCAGCGCCGCGCCCAGCTCGCGCTCAATGGTGGCCTGGATCCAGGCCAGCGGCACGGGCGTGACCTCATCCTGCAGGCCGATCAGGTCCTCGACGACGGCGGGCGGCAGCACATCGACGCGGGTGGAGGCGAACTGGCCCAGCTTGATCATCACGCCGCCCAGGTCGAGGGCCAGGTCGCGGAAGCGGCGCGAGAACTTGCGATAGCGGCTGATGCGGGTGCGGTCGGCGTACCAGCGAAACCAGAACCGACGCCCCAGCAGCAGATCCCAGACGATGATATGGGCCACCATCCGCACAAAAAACCACGCCACCCGGAAAAATCGGCGGCGGCGTGGAATCCGCGGCAGTTTTAGAGCTTGTTGATCGATCATAGCCCGCATTATAGCGCAGCCTGTGCATCGGTGTTATCACTCAGGTGTATAATCCGGGGCGGCGATAGGCGGCGATAGGCGGCGATAGGCGGCGATGGGCGGGTCTCCGTACCCGCCGTGAAAGGTGGTTGAGGATGAACGAGCTTCCGTATAGCGAGGTGGATATTCTGCGCCTGGCCGGCGATACGATTTTTCAGCGTGGTCAGGGCTACTATCGGCAGCAGGCGGTGGTGGTGATGGTCCGGCGCGGCGCCGTGCTGCAGGCCGAGGTTGAGGGCAGCGAGATCGAGCCATACGCGGTCAGCATCACCCTGGGCGCTAGCGGGATTGAGTCGGCGACCTGCTCGTGCCCGTTTGACTATGGCGAGGTCTGCAAGCACACGGTGGCGGTGCTGCTGGCGGCGCTCCAGCACCCGGAGTGGGTCGAGCAGCGGCCGCCGCTGGCGACCACCCTGGCCGAGCTCGACCGCGATCAGCTGCGCAGCCTGCTGCTCGATGTGGCCGCCCAGCACCCCGATATCGCCGACCTGGTCGAACGACGCATCGGCGGGCTGGCCTCCGCTCCGGCCGGGTCGCCAGCCACAGCGCCGACCACGCAGCCCGAAGTGGATTTAATCCTGAGTCAGATCAAAACCCTGCTGCAGCCACCCGCACGCTCGCGGCGCTACCGCGACTACAACGACTACGCGGGCAGCATCGACTACACCGAGCTTCAGCGGCTGGCGGCCCAGGCGCGACCCTACCTTGAGGCGGGCGATGGCGCCAGCGCGGCGCGGGTGCTGGAGGCGATCACGGCGACCTATATTGAGCAGGGGCCGCAGAGCGGGTATGGCTATAACGATGAGTATGATCAAGAAGATGGCTCCATGTTCGTCGAGCAGCTTGACCTACTCTGGGCCGAGGCGGTGCTCAGCCCGAATGTCAGCCCCGCCGAGCGCAAAACGTGGGCCAACAAGCTCCAGCAGTGGCAGGATGATCTGGAGGAGTACGGCCACGATGCCCCGCTCGGGATTGCAGTTGCGGCCGCAACCGAGGGCTGGGACACGCCTGAGATCAAGCATATCCTGGCCCACGGGAGCCTAAAAAACCCGGATGCGCTGATCAATGCCTGGTACCTGGACGCTCTGACCCAGCTGCGCCTGAGCGTGCTGGGCCGCCAGCAGCGCAGCGCGGAGTACCTCAATCTGGCGCGGGCGCTGGGGCAGCACCAGCACTACGCGGCGATGCTGGCCCAGCTTGGCCGCGCTGCCGAAGCGGTTGAGTATGGGCTGGAGCACTTCACCCGGCCTGGCCAGGCCCAGTATCTGGCCGAGGCGCTGTGGGCGAGCGGCGACCGCGCGGCCGCCCGCCAGATCGCCGCGCATGGCCTGAGCTTCCCAAGCCCCAGCGATGCCTACGGCTACAGCCCCACCCAGGCCGAGCGCACCACGCTGGCCCGCACGCTGCGCGACTGGGCGCTCGGCGAGGACGACCGCGATCAGGCCCTGGAGGCGGCGCTGATCGTGCTCAAAACCACGCCGTCGCTGGCCGACTACCAGGCCGCCCAGACGATCGCCGGGGCCGACTGGGCTCGTGTTCAGCCCCAGGCGCTGGAGGCCATCCGCAACGCCCGTGGCCGCTCCGACACCGCCAGGGTCGAGATATTCCTCCACGAGAATCTGCTCGATGATGCGATTGCAGTCGCCGATCAGCAGTATGCCGGCAGCCCGCTGATCGACATCGTGGCGACGGCGGCCATCGCCACCCGGCCCGACTGGGTGATCGAGGCATGTCGCAAGCAGGCCAACCGGATCATGGACAGCGCCAAGGCCGCCGAGTACGCCACCGCGATCGAGTGGCTGCGCAAGGTCAAGGCCGCCTGTCTGGCCGCCAACCGCCAGGCCGACTGGCAGCTGTTGCTCAGCCAGCTGCTGGTGACCCACAAGCGCAAGTACAAGCTGGTGCCGATGCTGGAGGCGCTGAGGAAGCCGTAATCTAGCGGGCTAGCGCTCGCCGGCCAGCACGCTCCAGCCGGTCGGCGGGTCAGCGGCGGCCAGCGTGGCGAAAAGTCGAGTATAGCCCGCGCCCGCCGCCGCCAGCTGAGAGGGGGGTGATGGAGATCTGACCTGAGTTTCCTGCCGCCCATGGAGATCGCCAGGGATTTAG
>JACCRK010000161.1 GCA_013813565.1 Herpetosiphonaceae bacterium | reverse complement strand
CTTTCAAATCGTGGCCTGGGACCCCGCCCACCCGCTGGATGTTGAAGCCTGCGTGGTGGAGAGTGGGGTGAACCAGCATTTCACGATCATGGATTTGTTTGCCCCAGAACCGATCACGCAGTTTGGGGCAACCGTGGATGCCATTGCTGCGTTTGCCAGGAGTGATGGTTCAGCTTCTGCTGCCGATACAGCCGGACTGCCCGATCACCTGCTCAAGCGAGCAACCGTGGTTATTCAGACCGTCGAAGCCGTCCAGTCACAGCTTGAGCAGATTCAACGCAGTTGGCGGCTTGCCGACACGTCCGGATCGCTCACGGCTGCGACTCGTGCGGCATGTCAGGCGCTCCCGACGCCAATCTCGCTGAGTCAATACTATGTCTATCGCCGGATCTATCGGCTGCATGCTGGCAGCCGGGCTTTGATTGCCGCTGCACTCCACCGCTCGACGTACCAGAAAACGCGCATTGATCCCAATGCCCAGCATTTTGTGGATACAATCATCCGGCGGTTTTACCGGAGCAATCCGCCCATGCGGGCGCAAACGGTGTATCGAATCGCCCAACTCCTCTGGGAACACAATCGGCATTGGTGGCTCAACCGGACCCATGGCCCCGACAGCGATCAGACGGCCTTGCTGGAGCGGTTGTTGGATAACCGCCGCCCAATTGACGATGTGCTGGCGGATTCTGGTCTGGTCACGCAGTTAACACCCATTTCACTTCCTGCACGGTCATGGTTTTATACGTATCTGCGCTGGTTCTGTGGTCAGCCGGACGAAGGTGCCCAGGTCTACATTACGCGGCATGGACAAGCGGATTGGGATGCGAATTTCTTGCTCTTCGACCGTTTCATCCAGCATGCGAGCTTGCCGCTCCAGTATGTCTGTGCCGACCATTACTTGCTTGATGTCTTGCATGTTGACGAGGAATTCCGTGAGGTCTTGCCGCGGTTATGGTTGACGGTCTTGATCGACGCCTACTCCCGGGCGATCGTGGGATTTTTCCTGGCCTACGAGCCGCCGAATATCGAGAGTATCCAGGGAGCCCTGCGCCATGCTATTTGGCCGAAGACGAATCTTGCTGAGTGGGGGGTGGCCTTACCCTGGGCCTGTTATGGCATTCCCCAACGCCTCTCTTTAGATAATGCGTGGGCGCACCACAGTCACTCCCTGGAAGACCTGACGCGGGCGTTAGCTAACGCAGGCCAATATACCCAGATGGACGTGCTGTGGCGGCCACCGTACCAGGCCCGGTACGGGGCCTTGGTCGAGCGGGTGTTTGGCAATTTGTCAGGACAGCTACGCGAACTGCTCCCCGGTGCGATCCTGCCCGCTGGGCAGCGCCACTGGCACCAGGCGAGTGCGCAGGCATGTCTGTTATATCGTGATGTGCTGCGCGTGCTGGTGCAATTAATGGTCACGTATATGCACACGCCGCACCGGGAGTTGGCCGGACGGACCCCACACGAGCAGTGGGTACAGGGACTGCAACGCATGGTGCCGGTCCCACCGCCGTTCACCGCCCACCTTGAACGGTGTTTTTGGCGACTCTTCCCGTCAACCCGTGGCGTGACGAAAGAGGGATTGGCGATCTTTGGCATGCACTATTGGGATGGCCCGCTTGGGGGGCTGCGGAGTCCGGATCGGCAGGGCCGACCGCGCCGCTTTCACGTGCGCTACGATCCCATGGATATCAGTCGTGTGGCGGTGTTTGAGGCTGGCACATGGCTCGGTGATGCCTTCGCCCGCGAATTGCGCTTGCCCGACGGGCGGTTTGAATCGGTAAGCTTGTGGGAGCTCACCCTTGCCAAGGCACTGGAGCGCCAACGGCATCCCCAGACCAGGTCGCGCCCACAGTCGTGGTTAATTGCCCTGTTGGAAACCCGTGAGTTGATTGCGCAACGGCAGGCCGAGAAGAAAACCATCCGGCGGAAAGTGCAGCATTTGCAGGAACATCGCCGTGGCCGACCACCCATGCGCTCGGCAGCAGACCGAGATGCTGTTGAGACCGCCCAGTGCCAATCCAGCCAGCAGGCGCTTGCGCAGCGGGATGACACACCCACCGATGTTCGGAACGATGTCTTGGAACTCCTCAAGGAGGTGCTCTAATGGAGGAAAATTCTGCCACCGCTGCGAGGATCAAGGTGGTTCCGTTAGATCTGAATCTCCAGATTTCCGACCGCTTGACGGACTTGCGGGCCGGCATGGAGACGTGGCACACCGCTGACCGGCAACTCCAACACCACCTGACCAGCCTCGATCCGAATCGGCGGGCGGATGTCTTGCGGGGCAGTCAAATTGCGAGCGTGCGCCGCCAACTCGCCTGCCAAATCATCCGGCACCCTATTGTGCTTGACCCTGACCAGGTCCGCCGCATTGGATTACCCATCCTGCGGCACCATTTGACCCGCCAGTACGCCCATATGAGCCTTGCGGAGCGTCGGGTGTGGTTGACGAATTTGAGCTTCCTGCTGACTCCGACGCTGTGTGCGCTGATTGACAAGCTGGAGGCGATCCGTCACTACCGCAGCCTGGGGCAGCAGCGGTGTTTTCTGTTAGGGGGTGTCTCGGGGACAGGTAAAAGTAGCCTGCTCAATTGGTACGCGGTGACGTACCTGCCGTCCATTCACGGGACGACAACGCATGTTCCGGTGATTAAGATCGATGCACCGGTCAGCAACCGCTCCCCAAAGCCGTTCTTTCAGCGCATATTGCTCGCGTGTGGTGCTGTGACGCTGCGGGGCGACGAAGAATATTACCTCCAATTGCTAGAATTGTATTTCCAGCGGTGTGGAGTCGAGCTGCTGGTGGTGGATGAGGTGGAACATATTACGGTGCCGGCGTTACGACGGCGGCTGTTGGAGCTCTCCAATTTAACCGGGGTTCCAATTGTCTGCGCCTCGTGCAACCCCATTGCCTGGACCAGTGGCGATAGCGAAATCCAGGGGCGCTGGAATGACTACTTTGAACTGACCCAGTTCACCGGCCCCCGCTTGGATGCCTTTCTCTCGCTGCTGGAGGTGTTGTTGCCCTTCGAGCAGGATGCTGGCCTGGGGATTCGTGAGATCGTCAGCGCCGATGGTCAGGAGCGGGTTGCTGGTCCGGCCCATTACATTGAACAGTGGACGGACGGGATCTTTCGCGAGATCATGGTCCTGGTCCTGGATGCCTGTTGCAAAGCGCTGGATGCCGGATTGCCAGGTGTGACGCTTGAGACGTTGCGGCATGCCTGGCGCGATATTAAACGGGCGAAGGTGGTCAATTTTCTGGACTACCTGCGCGCCCAACAGGGAGGTCACCATGGATAAGCCCTGGTTTTTTGAGGTGCTTCCGTACCGACCCGCCCCGTATCCGGACGAATGTTTGAGTAGTTATCTCCCCCGGCTTGCGGACGCCAATGGCATCCAGCATCTATGGGGATTTGTAAATGATCTCTTCCCGCAGTGGCAGACGCCACGCCAAGTCACCCTGCTGCGCTGGGAATATCCGTTGGATCACTGGGGCCAGTGTGCGGTGCGCACCCAGCTTACACCAACGGTGCTCAACCGCCTGACGGTGCTCGCCTGGGTCGAAAAATTTCGGGTGGCTTCGAGCTTCCGGCATCCCTTCCGGGCTAGTCCCAGGCAGATTTTAGGTGGGGTGATCGCTGATCAGGCCCAGATTTGTTCGTCCTGCCTCCAGGACGACCCCTATATCCGCATTGGGTGGCGCTTTGCCGCAACCAGGGCATGCCTAAGGCATGGATGTCTTCTACGGACCCACTGCTCCTGCTGCCAGACTCCCTTGCACGGTATTGAATCAGATCATCCCTATCTCCGCTGTCGCACGTGTCAGACCGATTGGCGTGCATTTCCAGCAACAGCGGCAGCTGACGATCACTTGATCGCGCAAGATCGCTGGCAGACAGCGCTTCGGTTCCTGCTCGACCCGGCCGAGTCGCTGGTGCGTGGTGCTGCGGATAGCCTACCCTCGGTGTCCACTGTGGCGCAGAGGGTGGGGATGAAATTTCGCTATGTGCGTACGGACGCTGGCTGGTCAGTCACGGCCATGGCGCAACAGGTGGGTCTTGACGATGGCGTTCTCTCGGCACTGGAGCTTGGTCAGCCCACCCAACTCCAGCATTACCTCACGTACCTGGACGTTTTAGGGATCTCCTGGCCCGATTTCGCGGCGCTTGAGCTGTCGCCGGACGTGATTGCGTTGTTGACGAGTCCCGCGCACATGGCGTTACGGTGCTGTCCGAATCCGAATTGTCCTGACGCCAACAGCGCCCCTACCACACAGGTGGGAATGGTGCGTGATATCCCCGAACAGCGTATTGTCCGTTTCCGCTGTAGAACATGTGGCCGCCGGTTTACGCGCAGCTATGATGGGCCGCTCACGAAAAAAAGTGGCCAGATTCACACGTCCAGCGGTCCGAAGACTGCTGGGCTGAAATCGGAGACTGAGCGTGAACAGGTGATGGCGTGGGGCCGGGCGGGCTATTCCAACTGGTGGATCGCCCAACAACTGGGATGGGGGGAGAAAACCGTGCGGATGTATTGGCTTCGGTTGGGCATTGAGGCGGAGGTGCACCGGGCGCAAGCCCAGCGGCGGGCGGTCGAAGGTGCCCAGCGGCGAGCGGATCTCCAGTCCCAGATTGAAGCCATCCTGCCCACGCTGCTTGCCGAGAATCGGGAACTGACCTTGCGCGATATTGCGCGCCAGCTTGGCTACAATCCCGAATATCTACAAACCTATCCGGATCTTGTTGCCGCTGTGCGCAGGGTTATTGTGCCCCACAATGCCGCCCTCCAGCAACGTCACACGGAAGCCCTCGCAACGCGTGTGCATGAACTTTGTGGACGCCTTGCCCAGCGTGAAACCTACACAACCATGGCGGCGTTCCTGGAGGAGGCGGGAGTGAATTGGGGCTACTTGCGGGATACCTACCCCGATCTAGCGACCGCAGCCCAACAAGCAGTGAAGACGCACCAACATCGGATGAAAGCACGTCAGCGTGAAGCCGATATTGCTGCCATTGATGCTGGAGCACAACGGCTTGTGGCGCAAGGAGCTCGATTGACCCGTACGGCGATTCTGGCGGAAGCCGGGATGAGTCAGTGGACCTGTAAACCCGACGCGATCCGGGATCGAATACGGCAGTGGATTGGCAGCTTTCCGTGGGAACATTGAGAAAAATGCTTCAATCCAGGAGGCCGGAACGAACATTCCGGCCTCCTGGATTCAGTTGACGGCAATCCTAAACAAATCTCCGTATTCCGGAGTTACGCTGGATTTCATTCCATTCCGGAGTTACGTTGGACGCGACAGCTACCCCCAGCCCAGCTTGCGCTCGCGCATGCTTACCCAGCGCGCCTGGCCGATCACCAGATGGTCCAGCACGTCGATGTCGAGGAGCTGGCCGGCCTGGATCAGCTGTCTGGTCAGCAGGATGTCGTCGGGCGAGGGCGTGGGGTCGCCCGACGGGTGGTTGTGGACGACAATAATTGCGGCGGCATTGAGCTTGATCGGCTCGCGGAACACCTCGGCGATGCGCACCCCGGCGCTGTTGAGCGAGCCAATCGTCACTGTCTCGATCTTCAGCACATGGTTTTTGGTGTTCAGGATGACTGTCCGCAGATGCTCCTTGTCCAGATGGCTCATCTCCAGCTGGAGTAGCCCGGCCACATCGGCGGGCGAGGTGATCTGGAGGCGCTCCTCGGGGGCCGCCAGCAGCAGGCGCCGCCCGATCTCGATGGCGGCCTTGACATGGGCGGCCTTGGCCTCGCCCATGCCGTGGATCTTGCACAGGTCGGCGAAGGCGATCTGCTGGAGCCCGCGCCAGCCGCCGTGGTCGCGCAGCAGCATCTGCGCCAGCTGGATGACATTCATCCCCTGCACGCCAACCCGCAGAAGTATCGCCAGCAGCTCGGCGTCGGATAGCGCCTGCGATCCGTGCTCGCGCAGCCGTTCGCGGGGCTGCTCGCTGCTCGGCATGTCCTTGACCGAGATGAAGTAGTTCGCCATTGGGCCTCCACTAGACGATCGCGGCGCGGTTGTGGCGCTGGCGATCTGCGATTGGCTCTACTGATGCAGGCGCTGGGCGAGTTTCGCATCTGTCGGCCTCATTCGCCAAAAATCCGAGCGGTTCAGGGTGGCGGCGGGCGAAATCTTTGGCTTTCTGGGGTTTGGAGAGAGGGGATCGGGCGTTGGAGATCGGGCGTTGAGGTTTGGAGATCGGGGATCGGGTGGAATTAATCTCCGGCCCCTGATCCCCAAACCTCGATCCGCGTCACGCCTACTCAGCCTCGCCCATGCGGCTGGCCAGCTGCTGGTCGAGCAGAAACAGCGCTCCGGGGTGATCGGCGGCCATCTTCAGCTTGTCGACCACATCCTGGGCATTTTTCTCTTCCTCGACCTGCTCGGTGATAAACCACTGCAGGTGAATCTGGGTCGCGTGGTCGTTCTCGCGGATCGCCAGATCGTACAGGCCGTTGATCAGCGCGGTGACTTTCTGCTCGTGCTTCAGGGCCTGCTCGAACACCTCCAGCGAGGAGGAGAAGTCGGTCTTCGGCTGCTCAATCGCCTGGAGCCGCACGCGCCCGCCGCGGTCCTGGAGGTAGTTGAACAGCTTCATGCCGTGGGCCGTCTCCTCCTGATGCTGCAGCCGCATCCAGTGGGCAAACCCCTGCAGGTTGACCGACTCGAAGTAGGCCGCCATCGAGAGATAGAGGTAGGCCGACTCCAGCTCGTGCTTGATCTGCTCGTTGAGCGCGTCCTGAATGGTATGGTTGATCATGGTCGATCTCCTTGGATAGTTGGATTGACTGCACTCACTATAGTTGAGCCGGGGCGAAGAGACAAGTTTTAGGTGTTCTCATGTGTTTTTGGACATAACCAACTATAATTCGCTCAGCGTGTGGGTTTGAGCATTTACAGAGGGATAAATCTATGGCCGATTTCCACGAGCACGATGCGGCCGCGCTGAGCCGCCGCAATCGCGAGCTTTCCATCCTCAACAGCATCGCCGAGGCGCTCAATCGCTCGCTGCAGCTTGATGAGGCTCTGCGGACGGCGCTGGCGCTGGTCGGCCAGCTGCTCAGCCTGCACACCGGCTGGGTCTGGCTGCTGCGCGAGGATAGCGCCGAGTCGTATCTGGCCGCCGCCTACAACCTGCCGCCGGTGCTGAGCAGCCCCGCCAAAATGGAGGGCAGCTGCTACTGCCTGGACACCTTCAGCGAGGGCGACCTCAGCGGCGCGGCCAACATCAGCGTGGTCACCTGCACCCGCCTGCGCGGCCTGTCCGCTGGAACCGACGGCCTGCGCTACCACGCTTCGATCCCGCTGTATGCCCACGGGCGCAAGCTAGGCGTGTTCAACGTGGCCAGCGCCGACTGGTGCCAACTCTCCGACGACGATCTGCGGCTGCTGCACACGGTCGGCGACCTGCTGGGCATGGCTGTCGAGCGCGCCCAGCTGTTTGCCCGCTCAACGGCGATCGGGGCGGTCGAGGAGCGCAATCGGCTGGCCCGCGAGCTGCACGATACGCTGGCCCAGGGGCTGGCCGGGGTGCTGCTCCAGCTGGAGACCGCCGATCTGCTGCTGGAGCTGGGCGCCGATACCGAGCGGGTGCGCCAGAAAATCCACCAGGCCCTGGCGCTGACCCGTGGCAACCTCGACGAGGCCCGCCGCTCGGTGCTCGATCTGCGGGCGGCGCCGCTGGAGGGCCGCACGTTCGCCGAGGCGCTCCAGGCGCTGGCTGATGCTGCTGACCAGCCATTCACCCTGTCCGTGCAGCTGACCGGGGCGCTGCAGCCGCTCCCGGCGCGGATCGAGGCCGGCCTGTATCGAATTGTCCAGGAGGCGCTCAACAATGTGCGCCAGCACGCCCAGGCCAGCGCGGTGGCGCTTGAGTTTGTCGCCACGCCCGCCGCGCTGACGCTGACGATCGAGGACGATGGCGTCGGCTTCGACCCGACCGCGCCGCGCCCCAACCACTACGGCCTGATCGGCCTCAACGAGCGGGCGCGGCTGCTCGGCGGCACGATGACGGTGCAGAGCGCGGCCGCCAGCGGAACCCGGATCACCGTTGCGGTGGCGCTGCAATGAGAGCGAGGGTCGCATGACGATTCGGATTGTAGTCGCCGATGATCACCCGGTGGTCCGCGATGGCCTGGTGGCGATTCTGAGCACCCAGCCCGACTTTGCAGTGGTCGGCGAGGCCGGCGATGGTGCCGCCGCGCTGGCCCAGGTCACGGCCCTCCAGCCCGATGTGCTGCTGCTCGATCTGGAGATGCCCGGCCTCGATGGCGTGGCGGTGCTGCAGGATCTGAATCGGCGTGGCGCCGGCGTGCGGGTGCTGGTGTTCACCGCCTTCGACACCGACGAGCGCATCCTGGGCGCAGTGCGGGCGGGCGCGGCGGGCTATCTGCTGAAGGGCGCGCCCCGCGACGAGCTGTTCAGCGCCGTGCGGGTGCTGCACGCCGGCGGCTCGACGCTGCAGCCGCTGGTCGCTTCCAAGCTCATCCGCCAGGTCCAGGCGCCCACCGCCACAATCGGGCTGACCGAGCGCGAGGCCGAGGTGCTGGGCCTGATCGCGCAGGGCCTGCCGAACAAGCTGATCGCCGCGCAGCTCAGCATCAGCCAGCGCACCGTCAAGTTCCACGTCAGCGCCATCCTGGAGAAGCTCGGCGCCGGCAACCGCACCGAGGCCGTCAGTCTGGCCCGTGGCCATGGCCTGCTCGCCTAGCCAACGCTGTAAGCCGGCTATCACCCTGCTCTCATTGGCCGCAGCGCCGTGGCTTGGTAGGCTGGGGCGTTGATGTGGAGAAGGCGGGTACAGAGACCGGCGGGTACAGAGACCCGCCCTACACAGCTCCCGGTTCCGCCACGAAATCAGCCGGCTGTACGGCGGGTCATCGTACCCGCCCTAGCTACTAGCCCCAGGAGGCCCCAATGCCAACACTACACTCCCTGCACCGCGTGCTGCTCCAGCGCTCGTTCTACCCGCTGCTGCTGGCGACCGCGCTTTCCAGCGCCCTGCTGCTTGGGCGGGTGCGCCTGAGCGGCACGCCGGGCTACATCTTCCTGTTCTGGAACATTTTTCTGGCCTGGGTGCCCTACCTTATCAGCCTGGCGATGACGGCGCTCCACCAGCAGGCCCCGCTGCGGCGCTGGACGCTGGCGCTGCTGGGCGCGATCTGGTTCTGCTTTCTGCCCAACGCGCCCTACCTGATCACCGACCTGATGCATCTGCGCCACAACGCCGATGCGCCGCTGATCTACGATGTCGGCATGCTGGCCAGCGTGGCCTGGACCGGCACGTTCCTGGCGGTCGCCTCGCTGCGCATGGTCCAGACGCTGGTGCGGCGGGCCTATGGCGCCGCCATCAGCTGGCTGTTTGTGCTGATGGTGGTGGGCTGCAGCGGATTCGGCATCTACCTGGGCCGGGTGCTGCGCTGGAATAGCTGGGATGTGCTGATGAACCCCCGCGCCGTGCTGGCCGATGTGCTGCCACGGGCCTTCAACCCGCTGGACCACCCCGAGCTGCCCGGCATCACGATCATCTTTGCAGCGATCTTTCTGATCTGCTACAGTACGTTTCCCAATGCTGGCGCCGCGAGTGCGGCCGAGCAGACGGGCCTGAATCGTCTCGATTGATCGTTGGGCAGGCTATGACAGTACGCTACCCGATCCCGGCGGCGGAGCACAGCTTCGAGCAGGAGATCAAACACTCGCGTTTTATCGCCACGGTGGTGCCCGCGCCGACGGTGGCCGAGGCCCGCGCCCAGATCGCCGCGATCGCCGCCCGCTACCCCGACGCGACCCACAACTGCTGGGCCTTTCACGTTGGCGTCGGGCCACACGCCGAGATTGGCGCCTCCGACGATGGCGAGCCGGGCGGCACCGCCGGTCGCCCGATGCTGCTGGTGCTCCAGGGCAGCGGCCTGGGCGATGTCGCCGCCGTGGTCACCCGCTACTACGGCGGGGTCAAGCTTGGCAGCGGTGGGCTGGTGCGGGCCTACGGCGGGACGCTGCAGAAGGCGCTCAACGAGTTGCCGACCAGCGAGCAGGTCATTCGCCGCGCCGGGATGCTGGCGATCGACTATGCGCTGTATGAGCAGTCCCGCCGCCTGCTGGCCCAGTTCGACGCCGTGATCGAGGCCGAGGATTTTGCCGCCAGCGTCACGCTGCTCGTCGCCCTGCCGCAGGATCAGTGGGAGGCCTGCGCCGATGCCGTCCGCGAGCTCTCCAACGGCGCCGCCGCGCTCCTCGACGCCTGATGTGCCGGCCATATAAATAGCCCCGCCCACAACGCTCAAGGCATTGTGGGCGGGGCTGGTTAACCTGAATCTCAATCAGCTAGGGAATTGAGACATCATCAATGAATAGGTTATGGGGATCCGAAAAGTCGGTCACGCTGCGGAACTGGAGTGCTACCGACTGACCGGCATAGGCGCTGAGATTAACGGTTGCTTTCTGCCATGTGGCGGTGTTGCTGGATGTGCAGAGCTGGATTGTCCAGACATTCGTGCCATTGATGCGAACGGTGCCACTGTCAAACCCACACAGTCCTTCCGATCCATTGACATAGTACCAGAAGCTCACGGTAGCATTGGTTGCTGGGACAGTTACCTGTTGTTGGATCGACGAAGTATCGCTGTCTATTCCGCCGAGCCATGCGACTTTGGTGCCGCTGTGCGCCGTAACGCCGCCTGGTGTATTCCCAATGATCGGCACACCTTGTGAAGACGACTCCGTCCAGCCGCCGGTGCTATCAAAGCTCCCATTGATAATTCCGGCTGGCGGGGTGACGGCTGCTGCGCGGGTGACTAATGGGACATACATTTTCTTACTGAACGTAACATTCAGGGCGCTGAGCGCCGCGTTGGCGTTGGCGATGCCGCTGCCACAGTTGGCCGTATTGCAGGTGCTGCCGCCGGGGAAGGCGCGGGCGGTTGACTGCAGGAGCGCCAACACCTGCGCAGACGTATACGATGGGCGCATGGCCGCAATCAGCGAGACCAGACCGGCAATGTGGGGCGCTGCCATGCTGGTGCCCTGGTAGAACGCATACGAGTTGCTGGCCGGAACCGTCGTCCCGCTGTTGAGGGTTGATAAGATTCCGTTGCTGTTGGAAACGTTGGTCTCGCCGCCGGGAGCGCTAATCTCAACCACGCTGCCATAGTTGCTGTAGTAGGATCGGCTGCCGGTGCGATTGGTTGCCGCAACGGTAATCACGTTGGTGCAGTTGGCCGGCGTAAAGTTGGCTGCATTGGCATTGCTGTTGCCGGCGGCAACTACGACGACCGACCCAGCGGTGACGGCAGCATTAATGGCTGACTGGGTTGTTGCCGAGCACGATCCGCCGCCGCCCAGGCTCAGATTCAGCACCTTGGCTGGCGTTGCATTGGCGGTGGTGCCGGCGACCGCCAGACCAGCCGCCCAGCGAATGCCGTCGGCGATGTCGGAGGTGGTTCCTCCGCAGCGCCCCAGCACACGCACCGATTGGATCCTGGCGGCCCAGTTAATGCCCGCCACACCGCTGGTGTTGTTGGTGGCGGCGCCGATCGTTCCGGCGACGTGGGTGCCGTGCCACGAGCTGTCGCTGGCATCGCTGCCCACGCCACACTGGCCAGCCGTGTTCCAGTCGCCAGGGTCGCTGCCATTGGCGTCGCGGCCATTGCCATCGTTACCGATAAAAGGATCGGTGATCATATCGTAGCCGGCCACCACGCGGCTGTTCAGGTCGGCGTGGCTGACGATGCCGGTATCGAGCACGGCGACCACGACTGCGTTGCTGCCGGTGGTGATATTCCAGGCCGGCTCAAGGTTCAGCCCTTCAGCCGAGCCAGCCGTGTAGCGATAGTGCCACTGCTGACTATACAGCGTGTCATTGGGGGAGAGCATGTGAGCTTTTTCTGCGGTGATCGGCGGCGCTTTGCTGTTCAAGGCCCGGTCATCCAGGGTCATGATATAGTCCGGGTGCGCATATTCAACGTTGGGCAGACCCATCAGCTTTTTGGCCGCCAGCTCAACGTCGCCGACCGGCACGTAGTCGGGCAGGCGTAACACGTGCGCACCGCCAGACATTGGGCGGAAATACGCGAGATCAAGGCCGGCGGTGCTCGCTAGTGCGGCTAGATCTTCTGGCCGTTGTGCCAGGAGCGAGTCGCTTGAGTCAGACTCGCCTTTAAACTTTACAATAAGTTGATTCGTCGGTAGACCTTGTGGTTTCGCAGCGGTGTCTTTGCGCTGAGTCGCTGGCGCGGCGCTGGCGATCGATCCGGCCACGACCCATACGCTCACCAGCGCCAGGGTTAGAAATCGTCGAACGTTCATGTGAAGTAGCTCCCTTTTAGTGATAGATGTGCTGGAAAATGAAATCAGAGAGTGCTAATGGACGGCATTAGAATGAGACAATTTCTAATTTTCGTTTGATTAGGCACTGGGTTGATCCACGGTTGACTATTCAGTTGTCGAAAGATTGGGCTATCAGGGATGTATTCTACTGCCTATGTCAAGCGATTCCAGGCCGTCGCCACGCAGGTGCTTGGCTGCTGTGCTAGGCTAGGTGGTAGTCTTCGCTTACTGAGGTTTAAATGCCTGAAGATCCTGTAGCTACCTCCGAACAACCCGCCGCCCAATCGCCTGCAATCCGTGGCGCCGCGCTGCTCGGGGCGCTGATTGGGCTGCTGTCCTGCGCCGCCACCCGCCTGGGTTCGATCTGGTATGCGCACGCCACGCTGCCTATGCAGTCTGATATGGGTGAGCGGTTCGCGGTCGGGTTCACGCTGTGGCTGTATGCTGGTGGTGTGCTTTTGGTCAGTCTGGTGCTGACCGTGGTCGTTGGTATGCGAATTATCCATCGTGCTCAGGCGTGGCAGCCCGGTCACACGCTGCGAGTTATTGGGCTTGTTGGGGGTGCGTTGGTGTTGTGGGTGGCGCTCACCTCTAGCGGCTTCCTGTTGTATGACCTGGGGCTGGCCGCATTGTGGACTGCGCTCCACAGCCTTTTTGCCAGTACGCTTGATGATTAAGCTCGGAAATCCCGGCAGCTTGTCGGGATTTCACCCATTTGCAGCATTCTTGATTGAGTGCTCTGGAGGATCCCTTGAATCACTTGATTGCCGAGATGACTGAGCTGGTTGAGGCGGCCTGCGCGGCGCCGACCAACGCCTTTGGCTATGGCATCTGGAGCCACCACGTCAGCCAGGTGGTCGCCAATGGGCGGCAGCTCGCCCCGCTGCTTGGGGCTGATGCGGAGATTGTGGAGCTGGCAGCGCTGCTGCACGACTATGCGAGCATCTGTGATGCGGCGCTGTACCCGGAGCATCATCTGCACAGCGCCCGCGTCGCCGGAGAGCTGCTGGGCGCGCGCGGCTATCCCGCCGAGCGCATTGCCGCCGTCCAGCACTGCATCGAGACCCATCGCGGCAGCCTGCGCGCCCGGCGGAACACGGTCGAGGCGGTCTGTCTGGCCAACGCCGATGCGCTCTCGCACATTCAGCAGGTGCCATCGCTGCTTTATCTGGCCTACGTCCAGCGCCAGATGAGCATCGACGCCGGCGCCGAGTGGGTCGCCCAAAAGCTGGAGCGCACCTGGCGCAAGCTGGACCCGCAGGTGCAGGCGCTCGCCGCGCCGGAGTATGCGGCGGCGCTGGGGGTTTTAACAGCTAGTAGCTAGTGGCGAAGGTGTCAGCAGCTAGTAGCTAGCGGCGAAGAAGCTCACTAGCTGCTAGCTACCAGCTACTAGCTACTACTTCCCCGAAACAGCCCGCCCAGCGCCCCCGGACGCGGCGAGAGCAGCAGCACCAGCAGGAACATCGCGGTGTGGGCCAGCACAATCGAGGAGCCGGTCGGCACCCCATCGATGTAGGCCGAGACGTAGATCCCAATTGTCGCCGCGATCACGCCCTGCGCCGCCCCCCAGATGATCATTGAGCCGAAGCGGCGCACCACCAGCGAGGCGGTCGCCGCCGGCGTGACCACCATCGCCACCACTAGCACAATCCCGACGCTCTGGATCGAGATAACCACGGTGACGGCCATCA
>JACCRK010000145.1 GCA_013813565.1 Herpetosiphonaceae bacterium | reverse complement strand
CCATACACCCAGGTTGCGGCCATCATCAGGGACAGGGTTGCGGCGATAAACCCAAGCCCGCGAGCGTAGCTGGGAGGTGGATTGGGTTTCGACGGTGGAATGGTGTACATCGATATCCTCAATATCGGGCAAGCACCGGCCCAGGATCAGCGTAAGCAAGGGTGCGGAGCCGGTCTAGCTCAGCCCGCCAGCGGCGCCCAGACAAACAAAAAGCCCCTTCCCAGCAATCCGGGAAAGGGCTTTTTAGAAAATCCACGCTGGTGTTAGCGCACCAGCACCTCTTCCTGCTGGCGATAGATTGGCTGGCTCGTCCGTGAGCTGCCGCCACCGGCGGGAGTGGCACAGTAGGGGCAGACCTGCCATGTCAGATCGACGACCCGCTCACAGCCGCCACAGGCGCGCCGCAGCGAGGTCTGGCAGTAGGGGCACAGGATGAAGTCAGGCTGAATGCCACGCTGGCAGGTTGGGCAGACGTGCTCGTCCTCAATGTCGCGGCGCATATAGGTCTCTTCAAGCTCGCGCTCATACTTCTGGATCAGCGTCTCGCGCGGCCGCAGGATCAGGTACACGATCAGGCCGGCAAAGTTAAGCACAAACACTATCGCGACCGACAGCACCTGGATAAGAATATCTTCGGTGCGGCTATGGATATCGCGGTAGGTCCAGATCAGGGCCGCAACCCAGAGGACCACAACATAGCTACTAATCAACAAGCCCACGATGGGGAGAATATTCTTAAGCTCTGCGAGTATATTTTCCATACCGACGTTCGGTTCTCCTGCCAGGCGCAACGTTAGACGCTACCAACCTGGGCTGTTATAACGGTTTAATAGTGGCCAGAGCCGGCTGAATGGCCGCGATGATCTGCGTTGTCAGAACCTCACGGTCAACCCGTGCGTCCAGCACCTGCCAGCGATCAGGATCGGCGGCGATCATCTCCAGGTAGCCATTGCGAACCCGCTCGTGATAGGCAACCTCGCGGGCATCCAGCCGATTCCAGTGCTCCGACTGGCTGGGCTGCGGCGGTGGCAGGTGCGGCAGCGGCAAGGCGAGCTGATTGAGCTCGCGGGTTTCATCGCGCTGGCGCTGCTTGCGACTCAGGCCCTCGTCCACCGGCAGGTCCAGATAGATCGTCAGGTCTGGCTGGAGACCGCCCGTGGCAAAACGAGTGATCTCACGTAGCTCAGTCAGGTTGCGGCCCAGGCCATAGCCCTGATAGGCATAGGTTGAATCGGCGTAGCGGTCACAGACCACAATTCCGCCAAGATTCAGGTAGGGCATAATCACTTCGCCGACGAGCTGGGCGCGGGCGGCGGCAAACAGCAGGGTCTCTGTTGTTGGCTCCATCGAGGTCCATTGCCCATCTAGCACAAGACGGCGCACCGCATCGCTAATCGGTGTGCCGCCCGGTTCGCGCGTGAGTATAGCAGGGTACCCAGCGTTTTGCAAATATTCCTTAAGGTAGCGAGCTTGCGTGCTTTTCCCACTACCTTCCGGCCCTTCAAAGGTAACAAATAGACTCATTGGTGCTCCATGCGCCAGATTCGCGCTCACCGATAGATGCGCAAACGGCGGCGTGGCTCCTTTCCGGTACTTTCTGAATTGAGATTGTACCGCTCAACCATCTGATGTTGCAAACGGCGGATGTAAGGATTCTGCGGCGCCAGCTCAATGCTCTCCTGCTGGCCCTCAATGACCTGGCTAATCGCATCTTCAACTTCCTCGATCGCCGCATTGAGCGGATCGCTGCCGACCTCCACATCAAAGGCTGAGCCAAGACATTCTTCCATCTGGTTCTGGGTGTTGGAGCGCAGCACATAGACCGGGATGCCCCGCTCCTCCGCGTCGCGCAGCCGGGCCGGGTGCTGGCGATAGTAGTTTTTGAGCGTCATCACCATTGTAGCCTGATCCATCTCGCGGACCAGTGTGGCCTGAATATTGAGATGCTCAAGCGCTTTCTCCAGCCGGTTACGGCTGACGCCGAAAGGGAAAATCCGCGCTGGGATGCCGCGATTTGGTTTACGTGGCACAATTGCTGCGGCCTCGATATCTTCCGGTACATCTTCTACCCGTGCGCTGCTGCGATCGCGATGCGAGTCACGGCCATCACGGTTGCGGCCACTGCGGCCATCGCGGCTATTCTCACGGCCATCGCGGCCATCGCGACCGCTCTCGCGGGTGCGACCGCCCCGGTTCTGGCGGGTCAGCATTGGTGAGGCGGCGGTATCGCTGCGCTCCGGCCGGCCAAAGGTAATCTGAATTTCGCCAGCGGCGTCTTTAGTGCGCTGTTCGGCCGTCGGCTCCTCGCCGCGCAGGATCGCATCGACCGCCGCCGCAACATTCTGATAGACCGCAACATCGTCCCAGCTCTGGATCTCGACGAGCACATCAAAGGTGGGCGGGGCTTTGCGCTCCAGCACCGTCTTCTGGGTGCCACGGCGGCGGGCCTCCTCGTCACCGAGCGTAACGGCCTGGATGCCGCCGATCAGGTCGGACAGGGTTGGGTTGAGCATCAGGTTTTCCAGCGTATTGCCGTGGGCGGTGCCGACCAGCTGCACACCGCGCTCAGCGATGGTGCGGGCGGCCTGTGACTCCAGCTCGGTGCCGATCTCATCGATCACGATGACCTCGGGCATATGGTTCTCGACCGCCTCAATCATCACATTGTGCTGTTCGGCGGGGCGGGCCACCTGCATGCGGCGGGCGCGGCCAATCCCAGGGTGCGGGATATCGCCATCGCCAGCGATCTCATTGGACGTATCGACGATCACAACCCGCTTGATGAAGTCGTCGGCCAGCACGCGGGCGACCTCGCGCAGCATGGTGGTTTTGCCGGTGCCTGGTTTGCCAAGGATCAGGATCGACTTGCCGGCCTCAACCAGGTCGCGAATGATCTCAATCGTGCCATAGACCGCCCGGCCAACCCGGCAGGTCAGGCCGATCACCGTGCCGGCGCGGTTGCGAATGGCCGAGATGCGGTGCAGCGTGCGGGGGATCCCAGCGCGATTATCTTCACCAAACTGACCGATCCGCCCGGTCACACACTCCAGGTCCTCGTGGGTCACTTCAAACTCGCTGAGATAGCTCTGGTCACGCCGAAACCGCGCCTCGGGCAGACGCCCCAGATCGAGCACAATTTCAATCAGTTGCTCTTTTTGCGCGCTCTGCGTTAGCGGCTCGGCCAGACGCGGTGGCAACGTCTCCAACAGCAGTTCGATGTTATGCGTAATTTCACGACGGTCTAGCATAGTGTTTATCCTTCCACCTCTCGCGCATGGCGGGAGTAAACGACAGCCGGCGTGGTCAGCGATCCACTATCGCTGCGCTGCACCGACGACGAAACCGACGGACGGACGACTGGTTCCATTGAACCATCCAGAACTGGCCGCAGCAAAGGTTTACGAACTGCGACCGTGGTATTTTTCACTGTCATCCGCTGATCACCCAGATGTTCAAAGCCAAGCTCCGACAGATCGTGACCGAGCTCCCCATGATACTCAGGAAGCAAGACATAGACCGCGCCCTGATGCGCGGCGGCCAGCTGGGTCAGGCCAAAACGAAGCACCGACGAGGCCAATCCACGCTCAGCAGGATCGATCAGCAGGCTGATCACCGCCGCCTGACTGCCCTGCCAGACGTGCAGGGCGGCGCGCAGCACATCATCGCGGCCCAGGACCCACGAGCGCTGCCGCACGCCATTGGTGCGCGAACGCACCACTGGGAGCTGCCACGAGCGCGAGGTCCGTCCTTCGGCCCGCACGACGGCGGCCGGCGTGATCGACTCGTACAGACGCTGAATCGAGTGTGGGTCACGCCGATTCTGCGGGCGCAGTGCGATCAGCGCGCTACCCTCGGCCACATCCGGGGTAAGCGCCCGCCAGACCTGCCGATTGGCATACGACTGAAAGCCAAGCTGACGAAAAAGCTCATCGTGGGGATTGTTTGATGACAGCGGCGCATAGATGCGCTCGATCCCCTGACCGCCCATGCGCACCACAAACTCACGCACCAGATGATGCCAGACATCGGGGTCGGTGGGCTGGTTCATCCCGCTGCGAAACGGCTGCGCGGCCAGATACACCAGGTCAACTTCGGGGCTGTTGGGGCGGCAGCGACCCTGGACATAGCCGCGCAGGCCACGCTCGCGGTACACCAGCGTTCGGCGCTCCTGCACAAATGGCAGGGCACAGCGGAGGGCAAATCCCAGCGGGCGATGACCGCCAGCCAGGGTTATCTCATTAAAGAGGATCAGGCGGGCATAGGGCATGCGCCGCACTTCAAAGAGATCAGTCAGCCGAACAGGTCGAATCAATCACACTACTCCGTGGTATCGCCACTGGCGGGTTGGCTAGAGATCAAGGCTTCTGGGTGAGCTTTAGCCACCCTGCCAGTGTCTAGAATCACAGCTCCAAAAAGAGACGATGGAAACGATCATCGCGAGTGAGTTCGGGATGAAAGGCGGTGGCCAGGAAATGGCCCTGACGTGCTGCAACAATCCGTCCATCTTCCAGCTCGGCCAAAATCTCGACATCCGGCCCGACCCGATCGATCTGGGGGGCGCGGATAAAGACGGCCGGAAACGGCTCCTCGCCAAGCATCGGCACACTCAGGGCCTGCTCGAAGCTATCAAGCTGGCGGCCAAAGGCGTTGCGGCGGGCGGTAATATCCATCAGGCCCAGGGCGGGCTGGCCCTCGCGGCGGCCCTCGGTGATCTCACGAGCCAGCAAAATCATGCCAGCGCAGGTGCCCCAGACCGGCATGCCAGCCTGCGCACGCGCCTTGAGCGGCTCAAGCAGCTGATAGGTCTCCAGCAACTTACCAATGGCGGTGCTCTCACCGCCAGGAATGATCAGCCGGTCGATCTGCTCAAGCTGGGCGGGCAGGCGCACCTGGGTTGTCGTGACGCCCAGGTTGTGGAGCATTGTTTCGTGTTCGGCAAATGCGCCTTGGAGCGCCAGAATACCAACGTTCATCACTATCCTCATAGCATTTAAGACGGCAAAAGCGCCTCAAATGTTTCATAATCATGATACCACAACGCCAAACACGGCGGTATCCACCGTGCGTATGAGGGAGATTAAAAAGACAGGAGTACAAAGGTAAAACCTTCATACTCCTTGCCATTCAGTGTCGTATCTATCTCCAGCAGCGCTCTACCAGCCGCGGCTGGACATCAGCTCATTCTGGGGAATGGTGCTGATCTCGATGCCGACCATTGGCTCGCCCAGATTGCGGCTCACCTCGGCCAGGATCTTGGCATCGCGGAAGTGGGTGGTGGCCTCGACAATCGCCTTGGCGCGCTTGGCCGGATCGCCCGACTTGAAGATACCCGAGCCAACGAACACGCCGTCGACGCCAAGCTGCATCATCAGGGCCGCATCGGCGGGGGTGGCGATGCCGCCGGCGGCAAAGTTGACGACCGGCAGCTTGCCGCTGGCCGCGATCTGCTTGACCAGCTCGTAGGGCGCCTGCAGATTCTTGGCGGCCACATACAGCTCATCTTCGCTCATCGTCTGGAGGCGGCGAATCTCGCCCAGCACGGTGCGGGCGTGGCGGACGGCCTCGACCACATTGCCGGTGCCGGCCTCGCCTTTGGTGCGAATCATCGCGGCGCCCTCGGTGATGCGGCGCAGGGCCTCGCCGAGGTTGCGGCAGCCACACACAAATGGCACCTTGAAGGCGTGCTTGTTGATATGGTTCTCTTCATCGGCGGGCGTGAGAACCTCGCTCTCGTCGATGTAATCGACGCCAAGCGCCTCCAGAATCTGGGCCTCGACGAAGTGGCCGATGCGGGCCTTGGCCATCACTGGGATGGTCACGGCGGCGATGATGCCCTCGATCATCTCGGGGTCGCTCATCCGCGCTACGCCGCCGTGCTTGCGGATATCGGCGGGCACACGCTCAAGCGCCATCACGGCGACAGCGCCGGCATCTTCGGCAATCTTGGCCTGTTCAGGATTGATCACATCCATAATCACGCCGCCCTTGAGCATCTGCGCGAGGCCAACTTTGGTTGTAAAGGTTGAAGTTTCCATGAGCAGTTTCCTTTTTTGGTTATTGTCGCTTTGGCGCGTATTGTACCATGCAACAATCTAGACAATTGAGCGACACAGTGGTAAGACAATGTGGGACAATGGGTTTTAGTGATCAGTGGCTAGTGATCAATGGCTAGTGATCAGTGGGTCTAACATTATCCACTGATCACTAGCCACTGACCACTGACCACGAGACTCAGCGCTCCGACGTGCGCAGGGCGGCGAAGGCTTTGCGGGAGCCGAGCGCCACCATAATATCGCTGGCCTCAAAGCGCATATCGGGGCCAAGCGCGGTGATCATCATTTGCTGGCGCTTCACCGCCAGGACCGTGATACCGTAGTGGGTGCGCAGCGGAACCTCGGACAGCAGCTTGCCGTGCAGCGTCGGCAGCTGCTGGAGCGGGATCTCCTCCAGCCACCACTCAAGATTGTCGGTATGCACCAGCACATCCAGCCACTCGACCACGGTCGGGCGCAGCACCAGGCTGACCAGGCGGCGGCCGCCGAGCGAGGCCGGCGTGATCACCCGGTTCGCCCCGGCCCGCAGCAGCTTGGGCTCATCGTCTTCGCGGATGGAGCGGGCGACAATAAAAAGCTTCTCGTTGATCGCCCGCGCCGACAGGGTAATAAAGACATTGATCGCGTCGGTGCCGCTGCACACAATTAGTGCCCTGGCCCGGTCAATCCCCACCGCGTGGAGGATGCGGTCATCGGAGGCATCGCCCTGGTAGGCCAGAATGCCGCGCTCGGTCAGCGCCGTGACCTTAGCCTCAAGCGGCTCAACCACCACAAAGGGATAGCTCTCGCGCTGCAGCTCGACGACCACCTGCTGGCCGACCCGGCCATAGCCACAGACAATCACATGGTCGCGCAGTCGATTAATGTGCTGATGCATTCGGCGCTCCTGACGCAGACCTAGCTGGCCCTCGATAGTCATCTCGGCGACAATTCCAACCAGGTAGTAAAGTGTCCCGACGCCAGCGCCAATCAACAGAACCGTGACCATCTGGCCAGCTGTCGTCGTGGGCTGGAGTGTCCCAAAGCCCAGCGTCGAGATAATCAGCATGGTGACATAGAACGACTGAAACAGCGTCCAGTCTTCGAGAAAATAAAAGCTGATCGTGCCCATTGTGAGCGTCAGGCCGATGACCGTCATGCCCATCCGCAGGCGGCGCAGCGACAAGCCCCAGTGGGTGGCGCGCTCGTTCATCGGGCTGGCTCGGCGGCCTGGTCGCCGCCACGGGAGCGGCGAACGGCCAGCAGATCAGCGATATCCTGGCGGCCCAGGCGGCGAATCGCCCCAAGCTGATGGGCGTTGAAGAAGATGTTGGCGGCCTGCTCAATCTGCTCGGTGCGATGAAAGGCCTCGAGCAAGGTCTTGCCAACCGTCAGCGTCCCGTGATGGTCGAGCAACACAGCATCGTGGTGGGCAATAAAGGGTTCGATCGCCGCGCCCAGCGCCGGGGTGCCGGTCATCGCATAGGGCACCGTCGGAATCTTACCCAGGGTCAGGATAATCTCGGGCAATACGGCCGGCTCCAGCGAGACCCCCGCCACCGTGCAGGCGATGGCCAGCGGCGGGTGGGCGTGCACACAGGCCAGCACATCGGGGCGGGTGCGATAGACCGCCAGGTGCATCAGCAGCTCGGTCGATGGCGGCGCGGCGGTGGGATCACGTGGCGCACCATCACGATCAACCACGATCAGCTCGGCGGGATCGAGCAGGCCCTTGCAGCGTCCGGCGGGGGTGGTGAGCAGCCAGGTTTCGTCCAGAGCCACCGAAAAGTTGCCATCGTAGGCGGGAACCCAGCCGCGTTGATAGAGCAACTGACCGACGGCGACCATCTGCTGGCGCAACTCAGGATATTCCATAGAGACTCCTAGGGCGTTTGCACGCAGGAACGAGGGATGAACGACCATTCTGATTCAATGTACTATCCGAAAATCAGGACAACAGAACTAGCCATGGGGTCCATGATCAGATTAAGTACATCACTGAGTCCGCGTATAATATAATACACCTGCACCATCTGAGTCGCAGCGAGACCGCTTACTTCATCCATGTGAAGGAGATCCCCATGTACCGTTTTGATCCGCAGGCTCCGCTTGAGGTCGTTGAGTATCCTGAACCGGCGGTGACCGACCGCAGCGGCCCGCCACTGACCCAGGGAATCATCTTTATGCTGATCAGCACGACGGCATCTGAGCACTGCAGCCCGGAAATTCTGGCGCTTTTTGATCAGATCAAGCCAGAAAGCTGGTATCATGGTCAACTGCTCGAGTCAGTCTTGAACAGCTTTGAGACACAGAAGCCCCAGCTGGTGGTAGATATTGGCAAAAACATCTACTATACGCTGGAGGGCCAGTTTCGGGCGGCGGGCGTCCAATCTCCAACCGATGTCATCACCACCATGCCAAACTTGTGGCAGAATGTCACCCGTGGCGCCAGCGGCGAGTGGCGCACCAGCATGATCGGCCCCCGCGAAGCCCGGATTGAAATGGAACAGCCCTACAACTGTCACTTTGAAGAAGGCGCGATCCAGGGAGCGATGGAGTGTTTCGATGCGTCCAATGTCACGGTTGCCCATAGCCAATGTATCCGTGATGACGCGCCCTACTGTGCCCTCCATATCACCTGGCAAGAATAACTCGCTCCCAGACCGAGCGTGACAACCAACCAGCATTCGCTCCCAGACTGAGCGTTAAGGGAATACGATAATGTCGCAAGATCCAGCAGAGCAATCACGACTGACCACCGAAGATCGAGCGCTGATCCGCTCGATTGGCACCCGACTGCGACGGCTTATTCAGGGTGAGGTGCTTGACAACGAGGCCAGCGAGCGGCGCGACGAGCTGGGGATCCTGGCCAATATGATCAACCGGGTTGGCAAAGAGCTCCGCCTGATTCGCCGCCAGGAACAGAAGCATCGCGAAGAGCTTGAACATCGTCTGGAGGAGCTGCGAACGGCCCAGGATGCC
The DNA here is from genome assembly GCA_013813565.1 of Herpetosiphonaceae bacterium. Lineage (GTDB taxonomy): Bacteria > Chloroflexota > Chloroflexia > Chloroflexales > Herpetosiphonaceae > JACCRK01. The sequence goes on along the minus strand of JACCRK010000145.1, from coordinate 15,996 downwards.
CGCCAGCGGCTCCAGTACACTATCGAAGAGCTGTCAACGCCAATTCTCAACATCTACCAAGGTGTTTTGTTGCTGCCGATCATCGGCGGCATGGATGATCAGCGCGCCGAGCAGATGATCACGACCCTGCTTGAGCATGTTCAGCAAACCCGCTCATTCGTCGTCATTCTGGACATCACCGGGATGGCGGTGATCGATACCCAGGTCGCCAATACGCTCATCCGCGCGGCGCAGGCAACCGCCCTGCTTGGGGCCAGCGTCATCCTCTGTGGCATGACTCCGGATGTCGCCCAGGTGGTGGTGAGCCTGGGGATTAACTTATCGGTTTTCCAATCGTGCAGCGATCTTCAGGCCGGGCTAAAGATAGCCCTGCGCATCACCAATCACCGGATTGTAACTATATAATTTGCGTACCATTAGGCCATAGTCAGGACAGACAGTCCTGGCTTATACTCGCTTGTAATTACCTGCTCATTATAGCTGCTTACCATAAGTGCAGAAGGAGAACCTTGTATGTCTGACGTATCGCGCCGAACTTTTTTAAAGGGAATTATTGCTGGTGCTGTGATCGTGGGCTTCGATCCGCTCCAGCGTTCCTGGGTCACCACCGCCAGCGCCGCCACCGAAGCGTTCCCAACCTTTGATGGGGTGCTCTATACCGACGCGACCTCGCTCAGCGAAGCCGCCGATGATTTTGGCCACATCATCCACCGTCAGCCGACCGCTGTCCTCAAGCCGGGCTCAGTCAATGATATTATCAAAATTGTGAAGTTCGCCCGCCGCCATGGCCTCAAGATTGCCGGCCGCGGCCAGGGCCACTCGACCTACGGCCAGCCCCAGGTGGAGGCCGGCGTGGTCATTGATATGAACAGCCTCAACACGATTCACGCCATCACCCCCACCTACGCCGATGTTGATGCCGGGGTGATCTGGAGCACGCTGACTGTGGCCACGCTGGCGCAGGGTCTGACCCCGCCAACCCACACCGACTACATTGAGCTATCGGTGGGCGGCACCCTGAGCGTCGGCGGCATCGGCGGCACGAGCTCGCAGTATGGAGTGCAGGCCGACAATGTGCTGGAGGTCCAGGTGGTCACCGGCGAGGGCCGACTTGAGCACTGCTCGCCCACCCACAAGCGCAAGCTGTTCAACGCAGTGCTGGCCGGGCTGGGCCAGTGCGGCATCATCGTGCGCGCCAAAGTCAAGCTGATCCCGGCGCATACGCAGGCCCGCACATTCCTGCTGTACTACACCGACCTCACAATTTTCACCGCGGATCAGCAGATCCTGGTCGATGATGAGCGTTTCAACTATGTTGAGGGCCAGGCGGTTCCCAACGGCTCTGGTGGCTGGATGTTTATGCTCGAGGCCGCCACGTTCTACTCGTCACCGGCGACCCCGGACAACGCCGCGCTGCTGGCCGGCCTGAGCTACAACGCCGGCTCGGAGCAGATCAGCGACAGCTCGTACTTTGATTTCCTCAACCGGCTCGCGCCGACGATCGCGTTCCTCAAGGCCATCGGGGTCTGGGGCTTCCCGCACCCATGGACAGACACGTTTATCCCGGCCCACTCGGTCAACAGCTATATCAGCAGCGTGCTGGCAAACCTGACGCTGGACGATACTGGCCAGGGGCCGGTACTGCTGTACGCCTTCAAGACCGCCAACATGCAGCGGCCACTGTTCCGCCTGCCCGACACCGAGCACGCCTTCCTGTTCAGCATTCTGCGCACCGCCCCGCCGATCCAGGCGGTCGTCGATGCGATGGTCGCCAGCAACCGAGCCCTCTACGAGCAGAACCGCGATCTCGGCGGGACCCGCTATGCGATTGGGGCGATTCCCTTCTCCCAGGCCGACTGGGAAGCTCACTTTGGCCCGGTCTGGAAAGAGTTCAAAAAAGCCAAGCGCGCCTACGATCCCGATAATGTGCTGACCCCAGGCCAGGGCATTTTCTAGGGCGATTCGCCCACACCGCCTCAAAGGGAGCGTCAGCGTTGACGCTCCCTTTTTGGTGTCCGCGAGCGGCGGGATTTCGGGCAGCGCGGCCAAAATATTGTGGTGTACAATAGCGGCACTCTACGAACAACTGAGATTTGAAGGAATGAGTGAGCGCGCAATGTCCGATCAGCTAAACCATGCCCGAGCCGCTTTGATCGCCGGGCGCCGGGCCGAGGCTCAGGCGCTATTTGCCCAGATTGTCCGCAGCAGCCCCCACAACGGCGAGGCATGGTACCTGCTTGGGCAAACGCTTGATGACCCACAGAAGCGCCACGACTGCGAGACGCGGGCAGCGGCCGCCGGCTTTGTCCTGCCGGTCTCCGCCCGACCAGCCAGCCTGCAGCCGCTGCCAGCGCCCAACTATCCGCCCGCCAGCTATCCGCCCGCCAGCTATCCACAGCCGGCAGCTCAGGCACCCAGGGCGAGCACCGGGCTGATCATCGGCGTTGGTCTGGCGGCGCTTTTCCTGATCGTGATGGTGGCCTATGCGCTATCTGGGGGCGCCAGCACCAACACTGGCGCCCGCCCGACCTCGGTGCTGGAGGAGCAGACCCCCGGCCCGCCCACCACCCAGGACTATGCCCTGGCCGAGAACCCGGAGCGCGCCGCCACGGCCCAGGACTTCGAGCGCCTCGGCTTTATTTACCTGACTGATGAGAACTATACCGAGGCGCTGGCGGCCTACAATCGCGGGCTGAAGCTCGACCCCCACTGGTCGGCCCTGTACTATGGGCGTGGCTCGGTCTACTCCGAGCAGGGCGAGCATGAAAAGGCGCTCGCCGATTTCAGCGAGGCGATCTACTTCACCGGCGAGCACGACTATGCGCCCTTCGTGGCGCGAGGCTGGGAATACATCGAGCTAGAAAATTATTCCCGCGCCCGCGCCGATTTCGATCGGGCGGTCGGATTAAATGCCGCTCATTTGAATAACTACTATTCGCGTGGAGCCGCATCCCTTAGGCTCAATATGCTCGACTCCGCCTTCACCGATTTCACCTATGTGATTCAACAGGATCCCGCATGGTTCCACGCCTACTATGGACGTGGTTTGGTGCTGCGAAAACAGCGCAAAGTTGCGGCGGCGATCAGGGATTTCGAGACATTTCTAGAGTATTCGTCCGACCCTGTGGACCGAGCCGATGCGGAGAAAATTCTCCGGGAGCTGCGTCGCCGGTAGCTGGTGGGCGCTGGCGGTATCACCGGGAATATTTCAGTGTACAATATCGACCTGTGCAGAGCCTCGTGCGGCCTGCGCTCTCCACCGAAAGGAGATCCGATGAATTGCCCTAGTTGCTCACAGCCGCTCAGGCCCGGCGCCCGCTTCTGCGCCGAGTGTGGCGCCACGGTCGGCCCGCCACCAGCAACCGATCAGACGATAGCCGTCTCCGCAGTGCCAGCCCCGCAGCCATATGCGCAGCCGCCGCAGCCGTATCAGCAACAATACGCGCCGCCGCCGCAGCCGTATCAGCAACAAGCCTATGGCGGCCAGCCGCCCTATGGTGCCCAACCGCAGCCATACCCGCAGGCGGGCTACGCGGTGCAGACCGCCGGGGCAGTTCCCGCCACCAATGGGCGAATCCCGGCCATTGTGCTACTGCTCTGCTCGCTGGCGCTGGTCATCAGCCTGTTTCTGCCGTTCCTAATCAATATTGTCCAGCAGTTGAGCGTTGTGGAAATCTTGGGCGAGCTGGGCGATGACAGGAGTAGCGACGAGATTGCGGTCGCCTGGATCTTTGTCGCAATCCCAATTGTCGCCGGGCTGAGCCTGCTCGCCAGCGCAATGGCCGTGTGGAAACGCCGCCAGATCTGGGGCGTGCTGGATCTGATCTGCGGGCTACTGTTTTTTGGCCTCTCCGGCCTGCTGCTGATCGGGGCCAGCGTTAGCGAGAACGAGTTCACCGCCGGCAGCGCGCTGTGGCTGATGTTTGGGGCAAGCGCGGTCATGGTGGCCGATAGCATTGTGTATCTGGCGCGCAAGAAAGCGCCGCGCTAGATGCTGCTCTCGGTGGCGATTATCGCCCGTGATGAGGAGCGCTATATCGCGGCGGCGCTCGCCTCGGCCCAGCCAGTGGCCGATGAGCTGGTGGTGCTGCTCGATCCGCGCACCGCCGACCGCACCGCCACCATCTGTCAGGACCACGCGGCCAGGGTGATCGAGGCACCGTTTAGTTCGTTTCCCGCCCAGCGCAACCGGGCGCTGCACGAGTGTCAGGGCGCGTGGGTGCTGTTCCTGGATGCCGATGAGCGGATCACGCCAGCCCTTGCGCACGAGATCGCCCGGCTCAAAGCCCAGTGGCCGGGGCGCAGCGATCCGGCGGTGGCGGGCTACTGGATTCCGCGCTTCAACTACTACTGGGGCCGGGCGCTCCGGGGCGGCGGCTGGTATCCCGACCACCAGCTGCGCCTGCTTGATCGCCGGCGGGCGCGCTACGATGAGCAGCGGCTGGTCCACGAGCTGGTTCAGCTGGAGGGCGCCGAGGCCTATCTCGACCAGCATCTGAGCCACATCAACATTGAGTCGTGGCCGGAGCTGCGCCTCAAGCAGCGGCGCTACGCCCTGGCCGAGGCCGCCTCGCTGCACCGCAACGGCGTGCGGTTTAAGCCGCAGAACATCATCCTCCAGCCGCTGCGGGCGATCTGGCGGCGCTTCTGGAGCTGGCAGGGCTACCGCGATGGCGCGCTGGGCCTGCTGCTGGCGCTGGTGCTCGGCTGGTACGAGGCGGTGATGTACTGGCACTTGTGGAAGCTGGAACGCCGCGAGCGGCAAGCGGCTCTGGGTGATACCTAACACGAAGCGAGCGCCCACAGCCATAGTAGGACATAGTCATGAGCCAACTCCCCCATACCTATTATCGACGCCGCTTTTTCGACGGCCGCCACCACATTTTTCACTCCCACGGCCCTGGTCGGGTTATCCGCAATGATGCCGAGCTGCTGGTGTTCGACTGGTCGCACGGCACGCCGCAGCGGATCACCGATGTGCTTGGCTGGGGGGTGGGCACCGCCCGCTCACGCCTGTTCGATCATCGCGCCTTTCGCGCCTATGGCCGGGCGTGGTGGTGGCGCTCCCGACCACTCAACATAACCCAGGTCTATGATCCACATGGCCAGGTGATTGTCGAGCGGGTTGACTTCGCCACACCTGCGCACACCGTTGCCAGCACCGTCTATCAGACCGATCTCTATCTGGACTGTTTCGTTGGCAGCGATGGCGTCTCCTTTCTGGTCGAGGACGAAGATGAGGTGATCGAGGCCGAGCAGGCGGGCCTGCTCACCTCCCAGCAGCGTCAGGCGATCGAGGCCGAGCTGGCGGTGGTGGTCGGCCGAATCGAGGCGCGGGAGTGGCACAGCTGGCTGGATGCCAGCGCTGGCACGCCGTTCGACCATACGCTGCTGACCCGGCCACGGGCGTTCAACGGCCACTGGCAGACGGCGGCAACCTACTGGCCGGAAGAGTGGGATCTGACAGCGTCTGGCGATCAGAATGGGGAGAAAAAACAATGAGTGATCCCGCGCAGCCGTCCACCGATGTCTCGGTGGTGATCGTGTCGTGGAATGTGCGCGAGCTGCTGGGGCGCTGTCTGGCGTCGGTGCGAGCCTCGCTGGCGGGCAGCGGCTACAGCTGCGACATGATTGTGGTCGACAACGCCTCCCACGATGGATCGGCGGCGCTGGTCCGCGCCGAGTTCCCCGACGTGCGGGTGATCGAGACCGGCGCCAATCTGGGCTTTGCCGCCGGGGTCAACGTCGGGCTGGAGTATGCCCAGGGCCACTGGATCTTCGTGCTCAACCCCGACACCGAGCTGGTCGGCGCGGCGCTGCCGACGCTGCTGTGCTTCACCGCCGAGCACCCGGCGACGGCGGTGATCGGGCCGCAGCTGCGCTACCCCGATGGCGCGATCCAGTCCTCGCGCCGGCGCTTTCCGACGATCCCGACCTACTTTTTTGAGAGCACGCTGCTGGCGCGCTGGTGGCCGAGCAACCTCTGGGCGCGGCGCTACCACGTCGCCGACGTTACCCCGGACGAGCCGCAGCTGGTCGACTGGCTGGTTGGGGCCGCGCTGCTGGTGCGCCGGACCGCCATCGACCACGCCGGCGGCATGGACGCGCGCTTCTGGATGTACTCCGAGGAGCTGGAGTGGCAGCGGCGGCTGACGCGGCACGGCGCGATCTGGTATCTGCCCGAGGCGGTGGTGATCCACCACGAGGGCAAATCCAGCGAGCAGGCGCCGGCCCGCAAGCACCTGGCCTTTCAGCGCTCCAAGCTGCGCTACGCCGCTCGGGCGAATGGCCCGGCGGTGGCCACCGCGCTGCACATCTTCCTGCTGGCCTGCTACGCGCTCGACTGGCTGACCGAGGCCGCCAAGTGGCTGCTCGGCCACAAGCGCCCGCTGCGCCGTGAGCGGATGCAGGTGTACGCCCAGGTGCTGCGGGGGTTAGTAGCTAGCTGCTAGCTGCTCTTTATTCGTGGATCAAGAAAGTGTCGCTATGTCACCCACTTCACCGCTGAGAGTCGCCATGCTCGCCCGCGCGGTCTACCCGCTGCACGGCTACGGCGGCATCGAGCGCCACGTCTTTCACCTCGTCACCCACCTGAGCGATCTTGGGGTTGATATCGACCTGTTTGTGCAGGATATCCCCGCCGAGGCCCCGGCCACTGGCTACGCGATCGAGCGGCTACGGCACAACGACCGGATCTGCCTGCACACGCTGCGCTACGACCGCACCTCGCCAGCGCTGCGACCCAACAGCATTATCGGGCGCCAGATCAACTATCCGGTCTACAGCTGGCGGGAGGCGCTGGCCGCCGCGCCGCTGGTTCGCGCCGGGCAGATTGATGTGGTCCACACGCAGGGGCTGTGCGCGCTCGGCTGGGCCCTGCTCCGCCGCCTCGACCCGACGCTCCAGCCCACGCCGTTTATCGCCAACCCCCACGGGATGGAAGAGTACAAAGGCCCGGACTGGCGCAAGCGGCTGGCCTACACGCCGTTTCGCGCCCAGTACTCGTGGGCGCACCGCCAGGCCGACCGGGCCATCGCCACCGACGCGTGCACCGCCGACGATCTGCCGCGGCTGCTGGGCGTCGCCGAGCGGCGGGTGGCGGTGGTGCCCTCAGCGATCGATGTCCACGAGTCGCTGAGCGCGGTTGATCCACAGGTTGGCCGCGAGCTGCGCGCGCGCTTTGCGCTTGACGAGGCCGACCTGGCGCTGCTGACGGTCAGCCGGCTGGAGCGCAACAAGGGCTACCATCACCTGCTGGCGGCGCTAGCGGGCCTGCGCGACGAGCTGCCGCCGCGCTGGCGTCTGCTGATGGTCGGCACCGGCAAGGAGCGGGCCAGCCTGGAGGGCCAGGCCGCCAGCCTGAATCTCAGCGCCCACGTGACGTTTGTCGGCCGCCTCGACGACACCGAGCTGCACTCGCTGTACGAGCAGGTCGACCTGTTCATCCACCCGACGCTGTACGAGGGCTCGTCGCTGGTCACGCTGGAGGCGATGATCCACCAGCTGCCGGTAGTGGCGACGGCGGCCGGCGGCATCCCCGACAAGGTCTTTACCGGCCACAACGGTCTGCTCATTCCGCCCAATGACCAGCACGCGCTGGCCAACGCGCTGCGGCTGGCCCTGCAGCTGCGGGCGCACTGGCCGGCCTGGGGCGCCGCCGGGGCCGCGATCGTGCGCCGCACCTTCGACTGGCCGGTGGTGGCCCGCCGCACCCGCGCGGTGTACCACGAGCTGCTGGGAATTAGAGGTTAGGGATTAGGGATTAGGAAATTAACCTCACCCCGTGGCCCAGAGGGCACCCCTGCGGACACCCCTCTCCACTGCGGTAGCAAGGGGGAGATTTTCCATACACCTCATCGCCTTCGTGATCTTTGTGGATTGAGAATTTACACCCTTCTAATCACCTAAACCCTGGCCTACCGCAGAACCAGCGGCACAAAAACATAGGTTTGCAGCGCTTTGGGCAGCACCGTGAAGCGGCTGACCACCGTGGGAGTGCGGGCGATCACGCCAGCGGGGTTGTTCGCCAGATCGGCCTTGCTGTACCAGTTGATGCCGTAGGTCGTGACAGTCAGCTGGCGGGTGGTCGGGCTGAGCTCGAACTCGGTCCAGCCGTAGGTGTGGGCCGCAAAGTAGCTGCCGATCACCAGCGTTTCATCGACCAGGCCGTCGGCCAGGCCAATCGGGCTGTAGCCTTGCTCAATCAGCTGATTATCCAGGGCCTGCTTCATGAACGCATCTTTCTGATCACGGGAAAGCAATTGATAGATTTGATACTCCTGGGGGGTAATCACCCCGGCCTGCAGCGCCAGATCGGCCAGGGTCGGGCCGAGCGGCTTGTCGAACGCCACCGCGCCGGTGGTGATCTCAAAGGCGTCGGTGGGGATCTGCGGCAGGCCGGGGCCAAGCTGGTAGGTCAGGTTGTTGACGACGGTGCCGTGGATGTCGGCGGCCACAAACACGACGTTGCGGATGTTGTGCTCGTTGATGAACTTGAGCAGCGCGGTGCGCTCGGCGGCGTAGCCCTCGAAGCGATCCGACGCGCCGACCACCCCGAAGTTTTGAATTGGCTCCGGCACCAGCACAAACTTCCAGACCACCCCGGCCCGATCGGCCGCCAGTAGATCCTGCTGGAGGTCGATCAGCTGCTGGCCGCCAAGCATCGTGCGGGTCGGGCTGAAGGCGGCGGTCTGGTACGCCAGCACCAGGGTTGGGCTGGTCGGGTCGCTGACCGGCGGCAGCTCGGCGTCGCGAAATGAGCGGGCGTCGAGGAGAAATGTGGCCGCGCTGCCGCCGTAGGTGTTGAAGCGATACAGCTTGCGCTCGCCGGCCATGCGCGGATCGGCCAGCGCGCCATACCGCTCGTCGCGCAGCGGATTGAACTCCTGAAATGCCTGCAGCCCGTTCTCGTAGCGCGGCGTGTCGTTGATGAAGTCGAACCCGGCCGGAAAGCGATCGTCGCTTGACGAGGGCGCGCCGCCAGCGAAGTCATTCAGCACCTCGTGGTCGTCGATCGTCGCCAGCAGCGAGGTGGCGGACCGCAGATCGCCCAGGGTGTTCAGGCCGAGGCGCGGGCTGTAGACCTCGGTATGTTTCAGGCGATACTCGTCCAGCGTGGAGGCCGCCGCCACGCCCGGCAGCACCGGCGACTCGTAGTCGGCATAGGTGGTGTCGCCAAGCGCGACAAAGAAGTCGAGATCGCGCTGGTCGGCGTTGGACACGGCGGGATACGGGCTCAGATCGCCGCGCCAGTCGCCGGAGGCTCCAAAGCGCAGCCCGGCCGCCACTCCAGCCGCCGGCGCGGTGCGGAACTTCCCAAACGAGCGATTGCCGGCGGAGTCGTACGCCTCGTAGTTGTACTGGGTCGCAGGCGTCAGATTGGTGAGGCTGATCGTGATCGGCACCAGCGGATCGGTCACCGTGGTTCCGGCGACAGTAATCAGGGTGTTCGAAATATTGGGACTAACCAGAAATGTGAGCGTGCCCACCACCGGGCTGCGCGCCCACAGTACCGTCGAGGTCGCCGTGGTATCGCCGCTGGCGACCTGGTTGGGCAGCGGCGCCGCCGGGACCAGCGACCGCCGATCGCCCTCGGACGCGGCCAACGTCGCGCTGGCTGTAACTAGACATAACAGTATGACTAACCAAAAGCGCATTCGCATATATCCTCCTCCTATAAAAGCTGCCGCGGCAACCCATCCATTCTGGGGAATGTCCGTACTTTGAAGTAGCGACGGCGAGGAATATTGGGCCTGATGGTGGAGTTGCGTGATGTGAAGACAGCTCGTATTATACCCTGATGGAATCCCAACGTTGCGCCCAACCGTGGGATCAAATCCGCCCTAAAACAATGCAGCAAGGATCATCACTCCATGAATATAGCACCCAAGATTGCCCGCCACGTCACCGACGATAACACCAGCAACTTTCAGCGGATCCGGCTCTTTCTGCTGATTCAGCTCTGTGTAACCGTGCTGATTTTTATTTTTATCAGCGTCGTTGGCGAGGCCCACGAGATTCGAGCGGTCACGATTCTTGCGCTGGCCAACGCGGTGCTGCTGGGTATCACCTACTGGCTGCGCCACAGCCGCTACGCCGAGTGGGTCATCTATCTCAACCTGTCTGGGGTGGCGCTACTGCTGGCGCTGTCCGGCCCGATCAGCGGCAAGGTCGATGGCTCAGTCTGGGTGCTGTTTCAGATGCCGCCGCTGGTCGCGACGATTGTGCTCAACACACCCCGCGCCACAATCATCGTGAGCGCGATCACGGCTGTGATTATGACAACGGTGATTGGCCTGGAGCTTGGCGGCGTGATCCCGGTCGAGCTGGTAGTCCCGCGCCCGAGTCTGATCGTCAACTTTGGCAATCAGCTGCTGACCCTGGCGGTGGTGGCGATCACGGTGCGCCTGCTGGTCAACCGGGCCCAGCGAGCCTTCAGCGCGATCCAGGCGGCCCAGCAACAGCTCGCGGCCAGCCTGGATCACGAGCGCAAGCTGGCCGCAGAGCAGGAGCGGATCAACCAGCAGCTGGTGCAGAGCCTGGCGACCCTCCAGACCCGCGACGCCCAGCTCCAGGCCGAGCAGGCCCAGCAGAGCCGGCTGCGCAGCCTGCTGAGCGAGCTATCGACCCCGGTGATCCCGATTCTCGATGGTGTGGTGGTCATGCCGCTGATCGGCGAGCTGGATCAGGCCCGCGCCACCGAGCTGACCGGCACGCTGCTGAACGGCATCACCGCCCACCGCGCCCACATCGTCATTCTCGACGTGACCGGCCTGCCGACGATCGACAGCCTGCTGGGCAAGGCGCTGATCCAGGCCGCCGACGCCGCCCGGCTGCTCGGCGCCACCCCGATCATGGCCGGAATCCGCCCCGACGTCGCCCAGACCCTGACCAGCCTGGGGATCAGCTTCACCGAGCTGGTGACGGTGAGCAACCTCCAGACCGGCGTGCAGTACGCCCTGGCCCACCCGCGGCGGTGAGGTGGAATTACACAAAAGTACACAAAAGCATTTCTGATGTAATAATCGCAATTTGTGTCATATCCACCTGAGGCGAGGGAATCGGTATCACAGCCCTATCTATAACTACTACCTGATTAAAGGAGATGCATGCCTGCACATTTTCAAAGCCCGCTCAGTAACCTCTGCGATGTGCTCAATCAGATTCGGGACTCGGCTAAACTGTATCAAACCACACTAACCAAGAATGAGTCATCTACACGGGCAGTACTCATCGATCCTATTTTGCGTACTCTTGGATGGGATACTGCTAATACTTACATGGTCGAAATTGAAAAGACTCAGGGACAAGTACGGGCTGACTATGCGCTCAAGGACAGTAACGGTGCTGTCAGAATTATTGTCGAGGCCAAAGCACTAGGAACTAATCTCTTCCAGGCAGATCTTCTGATGAGTCTGGTTAAGTATGCCTTTCAATTTCAGATCGATGATGTATTTCTCACGGATGGATTGATTTGGCACCACTACAGTAACTTTCAGCCAAAGAACAATACACCGACCAAAGTCCTCAATCTCACCACGGACAATCCCGTGGAGGTTGCAGTCTATCTAGTTCAGCAGTTTGATGCAGCCAGGTTCTGGCCGATAGACAATAGAGAGAATGTTGATGTGTTAGCGCAACGTGTAGAACAGCTGGTAAATACTGTTGCAACACTGGAACGCTTAATAAAACTCCAAGCACTTGATAATCAGCTCGCAGGAGGTACGCAGCCCTTAAAAGGTAGTGCTAGTCAAGAGGTTCTCCGGATTTTACCCTCTTATCAAAACCTCACTTTTACCGATCTTACCAATCTTAAGGATGTGACAGGAAAACGTCCCGCCTATTTTCGCCTTCCTGATAACTCCATAATCGTAGTCAAGCGCTGGAAAGATGTCCTGCGTGAGAGTTGCAAATTTGCCTTAGCTACAAACGCAGTGATTCCTATCCCACTTCCTGATCGTGCCGGTAGAAAGATTGCACTACTCAGCCTGATTAGACCGGCAACAGGCATTGCCTATGTGACTGAGTATTATAATGGTCAAGAGATATTTATGTACGTCAACTACGATGCAAATAACTGCGTGTTGAATGCATTACATATCTTGCAGTATGCCACAGTGTCTGGTACAAAGACGCATCCTGCAGTGGTTATCGAAGCGTAACTCACACTATTAACACCACTTTCAAATACATCGGCGGACGGAGATCTCTATGGTACAGTATCACACAGTCCACTATGTCCCGGCGTCGCACCCACTTATTCTCCCGCAGAATCTCACCCCGGCGGGCATTCCAGAAGATGAGCTTATTCTATCTTCCACTGTTGTCACTGGCGCCGCTCTAGAGGTATTACAAAATATCCCGGCGGGGCTGGCACAGGTTGTGGTGACATCTCCGCCATACTGGTCGCTACGCGATTATGATATCCCTGGCCAGATCGGCTTGGAAGATGATCCAGACGCCTATATCGAATCCCTGGTCAAGGTGTTTGCTGAGGTGCAACGTGTTCTAGCCGATGATGGCACTCTATGGCTCAACATCGGCGACTCATACACCTCTGGTGGCCGGACATGGCGCGCACCCGACAAGAAAAATCCAGCGCGCGCCATGGCGACGCGACCACCAACACCGCCCGGTCTCAAATCCAAAGATCTGGTCGGTATTCCCTGGAAGCTGGCATTCGCGCTTCAGAAAGCAGGCTGGTATCTCCGCTCAGATATCGTCTGGCGCAAGCCGAATACGACGCCAGAATCGGTGAAAGATCGGCCCACCCGCAGCCACGAGTACCTGTTCCTGCTAACGAAATCCGAGCGCTACTTCTACGACCACCGAGCAGTCCGCGAGGCCAATGACCGTCAGGTGCGCTCAGTCTGGGACATCAACACCGAGGGGCTGCGCGATGTTCATTTTGCAACCTTCCCCACCAAACTTGTTGAACCCTGTATTTTGCTGGGATCACAACGTGGTGATGTTGTTCTTGATCCATTCTTTGGCTCTGGGACCGTCGGCGTCGTCGCCATCGAGACAGGCCGCGCCTTCCTAGGGATTGAGCTGAATCCCACATATGTAGAGATTGCCAAACGTCGCCTCGATACGATGGGTGGCAGATTTGATCGAAGGGTTGAACAGATTGAGTCAATCGCAGTTTAAACCAATTCCGTTTCAATTCACGCTCGACTTATTTCAGGCCCTTGTTGCCGCGCGGCGAACCCAGCTTCAGCCAGCACTCGGTGAGGCTGTTAGCGAGGTTGGGGTCTTCGCTATCGATACAGAGCTCCAGCGCCTTGTTCCAGCATACGCGCTTACCCTGGTCGCTAGGTTGGGAATACGAGGTGAGCGGGTATTCCCGGTGCCTTCAATCATTGCGCATACTCCGCCTCTAATTGGCTACTATCGGATGCTATTGGGCATTTCCAAAAAAGAATTTAGCCAGGCCAATCGACTTGGCTATGGGCCATGGGTCAATGCAGAAGAGACAGGTCGAATTTCACCACGACTTATACTCCTCCTCGATCCGTTTTGCCAAGCGCTGATTAATCCATTGGCGCAGGCAGTGGTTGCCATAGGCCAGTTTACCGATCGAGATCTGAGTGATATTACCTTGCTGACTTTAGGTTCAACACTTCAGGGTGGCCGCAACAATACAATCGGCAGTCAGGCCGCTTCCGGGGTACTTACCGCAATAAGGAGACTCCTTACCACCTGGATTACATTCGAGACCGACAAGATGCTGCATTTGAAAATCCCATCCGGTGATGAGATAGAAATCAGCGTTGGCAGCGATCCCGATATTCAAATCAACCGTGGTCTCGGAACCTCCAGCACCCCGCTAATAGCCATAGAGATCAAAGGTGGTGGAGATGTTTCTAATGCACATAACCGCGCTGGTGAGGCTGAAAAGTCTCAGATTAAGGCAGAGATGCAGGGCTATCAGCACCGCTGGACGATTATTCGAATGCAAGGTGTTGATCGCGCTTTGATCCAGTCAGAAACCCCTTCATCGACCATGATTTTTGAAGCTGCCGAAATTCTGGATCAGGATGGGATCGATTGGGTGAACTTCAAACAATCACTGTTATCAATGTTTGCGATTCCTTCGTAATATCTTGTTACCATATATTCAGAAGATAAAACACCAACCTCACGCACTGGATTTGCTGTGACAGCATCAAGCCTGGGCTGCGGAGATGGCCATTTCCCAGGCTTGATCACCACCTTAATCTGTCAGACAGAGCTCACGCATAATCTCCCTAATCACTGACCACCGATCACTCCGCCGCCAGCGCCGCCAGCGCCTGATCGAGCTGCCCGCGCGCCCAGATTTCCTGGTCGTTGGTCGCAAACTCGCGGTAGGCGCACTCAATGATCATGATCAGGTAGAGATAGATGTTGTAGAGCACCCGGCGCAGGCGCTGGTTGGGCGTGGCGAGCATGGTGCGGCCATAGCCCTGCTGAAATCCTGGCGCTGTCTCCAGCGTGCGGAACTGAAACTCCATCAGCGGGTCGGCCCACAGGGCGCGCTCAAAATCGATAATGCCGGTGATGGTCCCGGTGGCTGGATCGATAAAGATATTCCCATCCCACAGATCCCAGTGCACCAGCTGCGGCGTGGCGACCTCATCGAGAGCATCAGCAGCCTGAACGATCGCTTTACGCAGCCGCTCATAGGCCAGCGGCAGGCGTACGCCGATATCAGCGCCATCAGCCAGCACCGCATCGACCATCTGCAGAAAGGCGACCTTCCACGAGCTATGCTGTGGCGCGGTCGGGGTGAGATAGCCAAAGGTCGTGCCGGTCTGGGTGTTGATCTCGCGCAGGTAGCCGCCGATCGCCGTGTCGATCGCCAGCTGATCCTGTGGCGCCAGGCCGGGGCGGGCGGTGTGCAGCGAGATCCCTGGCAGATAATCCATGATGAAGTAGGGCACATCAAGCAGCCGGCGGGATTCGTCAAAGCAATAGATGGTCGGCACCGGCACCGTGGTGGTGCGCTGGATCAGCCCGATCGCCGCGACCTCGGCGTGCATGATGTTCTGCTCGTAGCGCAGCACCCGCACAGTGGCCGGCGGCGCAATCTTGAGCACATAGCGCTCGCCACTGGCCAGCCCAACCAGATAGGCGGCGTTGAAAAATCCGTCGGTCAGCTCCTGAAACTCACTAAGCGCCGCCTGTGGGCCGAACGCTGCCGCTATCAGCGTGCCGGCCGTGTCACGCGAAATCACCGTCTTGGACACGCTGTGCATATGCTTCCTCCCTGGGGTGGAAATAGAGCGTGGGATCTAAAACCAGCGCCCCCGGCCACGCGCTGGCGCTGCCAACGGGTGACCGGGAGTTTTTTCGGGCGGGACGGAGCTGTGCCGCAGCGACCTACGCCGTCTTGGCCAGCTGGCGCAGCACGGTGTGGAGAATACCGCCGTTCTGGTAGTATTCGATCTCGACCGGCGTGTCGATGCGGACCGTGGCCTGGAAGGCCAGCTCGCTGCCATCGACGCGGCGGGCGCGCACGGTCACCTCGGAGCGCGGCTGCAGGTCGGCGTTGATCCCCTCGATGGTGAAGGTCTCGTCGCCCTGGATGCCCAGCGTCTGCCAGGACTCGCCGGCGCGGAACTGCAGCGGCAGCACGCCCATCCCAACCAGATTCGAGCGGTGGATGCGCTCGAAGCTTTCGGCGATCACGGCCTTCACGCCGAGCAGGTAGGTGCCTTTGGCGGCCCAGTCGCGCGAGCTGCCGGTGCCATACTCCTTGCCGGCCAGAATCACCAGGCCAATGGTGTGGGCCTGATACAGCATCGAGGCATCGTAGATCGCCATCTGCTCGCCGGTCGGCAGATATTTGGTCACGCCGCCCTCGACGCCATCGAGCAGCATGTTTTTCAGCCGAATGTTGGCGAAGGTGCCGCGCATCATCACCTCGTGGCTGCCCCGGCGGGCGCCGTAGGAGTTGAACTCCTTGGGCTCAACGCCGTGCTCGATCAGGTACTTGCCCGCCGGGCTGTTGAC
>JACCRK010000128.1 GCA_013813565.1 Herpetosiphonaceae bacterium | reverse complement strand
TGGCACCCAGCGACGACGGATTCAGATTAGGCGTTGCGCACGCGGCTCTGGCCCTCATCATAGCCGAGCTTGATCCAGCCCTGCTGAATGGCGTGGATGACCGCCATCGTGCGGTCGTTGACCTGGAGCTTGCTCAGAATTGACGTGATATGATTTTTCACCGTCTGTCCGCTGATCGAGAGCTGGCTGGCGATCTCCTTGTTGGAGAGCCCACGGGCGATACAGTCCAGAATCTCGATCTCGCGGCTGGTGAGCGGGGCAAACATCGCCACGCTATCCTCGGTCGGATTGACATTGGAGAGCTCGCGAAACTGATTGAGCACGCGGGTGGCCACGTGGGGCTTCGACATCACATTATCGTTGATGATATAGCGGCCGCTGGCGACATCGCGGATCATCCGCACCAGCTCGGCGGGATCAATCTCTTTGGAGGCGTAGGCCGCCGCGCCCGCCTTGATGGCGTTGAACAGCTGCTCGTCGTCGTCGTGAATGCTCAGCACAATAATGCCCATGCGCGGTGAGCGCCGCTTCAGCACCCGTGCCACCTCCAGGCCATTCAGGCCGGGCAGGTTAATATCCAGCAGCACCACCTGGGGGTTCAAGCTCTCGGTAAGCTTGATCGCCTCGGTGCCATTTTCGGCCTGCCCAACAACCTCAATGTCTTTTTCAACACTTAAGCTCCAGCAGATACCCTGGCGAAAAAGTGGATGGTCATCAATAATAAGAACTTTGATCGTTTCCATAGAGCCTCCTCTGCCGGGAAAAACCTACAGTGAAATACGTAAGGTCACTTCAGTGCCTGCGCCAGGACGTGAGGCGATCGCAAAGTGACCGCCAACCAGCGCAATTCGCTCGCGCATACTCGTCAAGCCCCAGCTTTCTTTGCCAGAGCGCCGCAGCACCTCGCGGGGATCGAAGCCCGGCCCATCGTCACGAATCACCATCACCAGCTCGCCATCACGCTGGAAGCTGCGGATTAGCACTGTTGCATTGCGGGCGTGTTTATTGATGTTTTGCAGCGCTTCCTGAACAATGCGATACAGGACAATCTCGGTCTCGTCGGGGACGGACGGCGGCCATGCGTGTAGGTCGAGGGTAACGTTGACTGTGGTGGTGCGCTGATAGGAGCGCACATACTCGGCCAGCGCATTTGGCAGGCCCTGATCCAGCGCCGCAGGCCGCAGGTCGGCGATGAAGCCGCGGACTTCGTGCAGGCCCTGGCGGGCGGCGGTGCGCAGCTCATCGAGAAACTCGGGCAGCGTGGGATGCTGGCTGGTGTGCAGATTGATCGCGTGCTCCAGCCCCATCAGCACATTGGCCAGCACCTGGGCCGGGCCATCGTGAACCTCGCGGGCCAGGCGCACCCGCTCCTCCTCACGGCCGTGAATGATCTGGCCGCGCAGGGCCAGCGCCCACGGATCGCTCGCATTGCCCTGGACCGTCGATCCAGCCAGCGATGTGCTGCTCATCTCGGTCTGCCGAATCAGCTGTTCCAGGCGCTTGAGGGCTTCAGCGGTGTGGTTGGCCTCGGCATCGACCGCGATCACCTGGGTGCGCAGGTCGGTCTCCTGCTGGCGAATGCGGCCTAAGGTGGGTGAGCCAAGCTGCTCGGCAAAGGATCGCTGGACGGCGAGTTCATCGATTGAGCGGCGGAGCTGACGGCTCTGGGCAGCCGCTTTGGTGTGTCGATCGCGCAGCTGGGTCGCTTCCGCCCGCAGGTGTATCAGGAGGTCGGACATCATATTACTCGCGGTGCCGAGTATCTGAGTAACCGTATCCGCCACAGGACTTCCTTCCTAAGCTGGTATAGGCCATTGGTTACACCAAGTATAGCACGCGCTGCATTATCGGTGCAAAGCGCCGGGCCATTCGCTCAGCGCTCAGCCTCGATGCTGGCAAGGTGGGGGGCGTGGCTGGCCTGTGGCGACGGCTGGGGATCGCCGGCGCCGCCGGAGAGATAGCGCTGCGAGAGCCGGCGGTAGAAGCGCGAGCGCAGCGCCAGCAGGGTCATTCCCAGGCCGATGATCCCGGTGATGGTGAACACCAACGCGATGCCACGGTCCGATCCGCTGCCAAACCAGCCGCCGATCAGCTCCACGCCCCGGCCGGTGGTCATAAACGGGATAAAGATGAACTGGGCGATTGGCCCAATCATCAGCGCGGTCAGCGGCGAGGCGGTCTGCTCGACGCTCTGGGCAAACCCGAAAACCCGCCCCTGGCGCTCGCGGGGCACAACTTTTTGAAGAATGGTGTGCTCGGCGGCCTCAATATAGGGCACGACACACAAATAAATGAACATCCCCACCATCAGCAGCACAATTGATGGCTGGATCGTCATCACGCTGCAGATGGCCCAGATCACGATATTGGCGCTAAACATGGCCCGCAGCGGGTTGCGGCCAAGCCCCCAGCGGGCAATCGCCAGACCGCCAATAATAAACCCAAGGCTGAGCAGGCCCCACAGCAGCCCCCAGACCTCCACCGACACCAGCGACAGGCCATAGGGGTCCATCAGGGACATAAAGACGCCGCCGAGAAAGTTATTAAAGGTGGAAAAGGCGATCAGGGCCAGCAGGCCGGGGATGGCGCGGATAACGACAAGCGTACCGCGAATATCGATCTGCGACGCCTTGCCTTCGCTGGGGACACTCGCGGCCTCGCCAACCGGAATCAGCCACAGATGAATGATCGTCAGGACCATCATCACGATCGCCAGCAGCAGAACCCAGTACATGCCCGCCAGGCCCACCAGGATTCCGCTGATGACTGAGACGATCAGAAAGGCAATCCCCGAGGCAGTCCCCAGCAGCCCATTGGCCCGATCGCGGCGCTCCTCGGGGACGAGAATCGTGACCAGGGTCGCCATGGCGATGCCGCGAATATTGCCGACGATCACGCCCAGCAGCAGCAGCGGGATAAAGACCCACAGCGTCAGGCTGGCCGGGCTCTTGAACGCAGCGGACGGCGCCAACAGATAGATCGCAAAGCCAAGGCTGTAGATCGCCAGCGAGATCACGCTGGAGACCAGCATGCAGTGCTTCTTTTTATAGCGATCGACCAGGCTGCCAAACCAGAAGCCCGAAAGGGCCACCGAGATCAGATAGATCCCAGCCACGAGGGAGGACGTAAAGACTGAGCGTGTCTCCAGATAGACAAAGAACGTCAGTCCAAACCAGACCGTAAAGTTGGTAATCGTGCTGATGATCGTGTTGCCAAGCAGGTGGTAGAAGGATTTCAAGCGACCTCACAGTGCTTCCGACAGCGCTCAACGTGGATGAGGAGCTCGCGGAAGGCATCTCATAGTTCTATCGGCCAGGGTGGGGCTGAATAGTCTGGTTCAGCGGGTAATCTGGCTCTATTTTACCTTAAGTAGAACCTGTGTGCTATACCGTGATCAGCTCTATTCAGGATGTATGTGGTCAGGGCGTGGTTGTGATGGCCTGGAGGCAATGGTACAATACGGATACTTTTCCATCCACTGTCATGAGGGTGCGCGATGCAATGTCCACGCTGTGCGACCAACGTCAAAGATGGAGCCAAATTTTGCCCCGCCTGTGGCGCAGGTATACCAAGCTGGACCGGGCGACTCGTCAAGGATGATGTGCTGATCAGCCGCTATCGGGTCATCCGTCCGCTGGCCCGCGGCGGCATGGGCGCGGTCTACCTGGCCACCGATAATCGGCTTGGCGACGCGCCGGTGGCCCTGAAGGAGATGATGCTCTCCCACGCGCCGGGCGACACCAAAGCCTGGGAGCAGGCGATCAGCGATTTCCATCGCGAGGCCGCCCTGCTGGCCCGCCTGAGCCACCCCAACCTGCCCCGCGTGATCGATCAGTTCCAGATTGATGACAACCAGTTTCTGGCCATGGAGTATGTCGAGGGCCGCACCCTGCGCGCCGAGATGGAGAGCCGCACCGAGCCAATTCCGCTGGAGTTGGCGCTGAGCTGGTTTCATCAGCTTGCCAGCGTCCTGGGCTATCTCCACGCCCAGGATCCACCAATTATCTATCGCGACCTCAAGCCGACCAATGTGATGATTCGCACCGATGAGCGGATTGCGCTGATTGATTTTGGGATTGCGCGGCTCTACAAGCCCGGCCAGGCCGGCGATACCGCCATCTATGGCACGCCGGGCTATGCGCCACCTGAGCAGTATGGCATCGGCCAGACCGATGCGCGCTCGGATGTATACAGCCTGGCCATGGTTTTTCACGAGATGCTGACCCGCTTTGACCCGGTCCGGCGCACCAGCAATCGCCCGCCGCTGGCCAACACCCTGCGGCCTGATGTGCCCTTTCACGTTGCGCAGGCCATCCATCGGGCGCTGGCCAACGAGGCCGATGAGCGCTTTCAGACGATCAAGCAGTTTGTCGCCGCCGTCGATCAGCCTGCCACGGTGGCCACGGTGGACACGGTTATGATTGCACAGCCCAAAAGCCAGGTCTACGCTGAGACCGCCGCCACAAGCCTCATCGACAGCCAGGCTCCGCCGCGACCACGGCCAGGTCGGCGTGGGCTGGTGCTGGGTGGAATAGGCATCGCTGGTCTCTTGCTGGCGCTGGGGCTGATGTTCGTGCTGCGCAATCAGAACACTGCCGATCCAGCCGCCACCATGATCAGCCAGTCTGTGCCAAGCGCCAGCCCGGCTGATGCGACCGCCACCACCGTGGCGAAGGTCGCCACCCCGACCCCGCCGCTGGCCACCCCAACGCTTGGCCCGGCGCCACCGGGGATGGTCGGGATTATCGCCGGCACCTACACGCTCGGCAGCGATGCCGGCCCGCCTGATGAACAGCCGATCCACTCCATCAGCGTCAACACGTTTTACCTCGACCGCACCGAAGTCACCGTCGGCGACTATCGGCGCTGTGTCGAGGACGGCCAATGCACGCCGCCAACCGATCGATCATCGTTGACTCACCCCGACTATTTCGATAATCCCGAGTTTGCTGCCTATCCGGTGATCAATGTTACCTGGGACCAGGCCCGCACCTACTGCCAGGCCCAGGGCAGGCGGCTGCCAACGGAGCTGGAGTGGGAAAGCGCGGCCCGTGGCACTGAGGGGCGCGTCTATCCGTGGGGTGACGAGTGGGATCCCAGCCGGCTCAATATCTGGGGCAGCGGGCAGGATGGCGATGTGCTGGCGCCTGGCGCGTTTCCGGCGGGCGCAACGCCTGAAGGCCTGCTCGATCTGGCCGGCAATGTGGCCGAGTGGACCAGCACGCTCGATCAGACCTATCCCTACAGCGCCAACGATGGCCGTGAGCTGGCCAATCAGTATGGGCCCCGGATCGTGCGCGGCAGCTTCAACGGCAGCAACGCCATCAATGCTCGCGCGGCGGCCCGCAACCGGCGGCAGCCAAACGAGTTCGCCAACAATCTTGGCTTCCGCTGTGTCACGAATAGCTTCTATGTGCCAGCTGGAATGGACTATATCCCCGGCGGCACCTGGACGCTGGGCGTTTCCGAAGAGGACTCCAGAGCGATCGCTGCCACGTATGAATTTTCAGATACTGTCAACTATCAGCCGGCGAACGTCATCACAACCACCGAGTTTTATCTGGACCATACCGAGGTGACGAATG
This sequence comes from Herpetosiphonaceae bacterium, assembly GCA_013813565.1. GTDB lineage: Bacteria > Chloroflexota > Chloroflexia > Chloroflexales > Herpetosiphonaceae > JACCRK01. The sequence continues at coordinate 2,995 of JACCRK010000128.1, read as the reverse complement.
CCGCCTATGCGGCCTTTGTGAGCGCCACCAACCACCCATTGCCGCGCAACTCCTTCGATCCGGTTGGCCTGGCAGTGTGGAATGACGATGGGACGATCCCGGTCACCCGCACCGATCATCCGGTCGTCAATGTGACCTGGGCCGATGCGACGGCCTACTGCACCTGGGCCGGCAAGCGCCTGCCGACCGAGGCCGAGTGGGAGCGGGCCGCCCGTGGTGATGGCGGCCGGCTTTGGCCGTGGGGCCGGGAGTGGGATACGGCCAAAGCGAATACCAAGGAGAGTCTGCTTCAAACTACCACTGCGGCTGGCACATACCCCGCCGGGGCCGGGCCATATGGCACGCTTGATCTGGCTGGCAACGTGTGGGAGTGGACCAACTCGCTGAATCGGCCCTATCCCTACCGCGCCGACGATGGGCGTGAGTCGGCCACCGACGGTGGCGGGCGGGTGCTGCGCGGGGGATCCTGGTTCGATGAGCAGCCGGCATCCTTGAGCAGCTTGCGCAACTCGCTGCTGCCAAATCTGGCCAACACCAATGTCGGCTTTCGCTGCGCCCAGGATCTCCCCTAGCAGCCCAGCCAGCGGTCGGGCTACTGGCGCACAAACTCCCCAAGAGGCGTGTTTTGGGCATCAAGCAGCCGCAGAGTGGCGCCGTCGATCTGGAACGACCGCGCCGATTCGAGCGCGGCCAGGTAGGCGGCCTCCTGATTGTTGAGGCTGGGGTCGGCGCAGGCGCGCCTGGTGGCGATAATCGGTGTAAAGGCTATCGTCGATTCGGTCAGCGTGATTGTGCTAGAAAATTGATTACAGCCGCCGTTGCCACTGGCCATGCCGTTCTCTGCCACGCTCAGGGTGAGCGGGGTTGTGCCCAGCGGTGGCTGGCCGGCCAGCGCGCTCAGCTGCCATTGTCCGGTGAGCAGGTTGGCGGTGGCTGGCGTGGACGTTGCCGCCGGGCTGGGCTCCGCCGCGCTACACCCGACCACGAGCAACAGCAATATCCCCAGGATTATTCTTCGCATCAGTAAGATCCTTCCATAGATTTAGAAAAACAGCGCTAACCGACTGGCAGCGCCTATGCGGCCTGGAGTGCCGCTGCTCACATAACGGGCTGTGGCGCCGATTGGTTCCCCGCCGAGCGACAGATCAGGCTCCACCAGTGCCGATCAGCTACTACTTACCCCGATTAGGCGTTAGATGGCGACTGCAAGCAAGTATTGCAGTCCTATTGTTGGTTTTAATAAATTAAAGTACACTGCTGCTATCATCAAGTCGAAAATTGATATTGCCCTGGGGGCGACCCATAGAGCCCTTGTCTCAGATCGGAATGCCAGCTCTTATCTATCTTGTTGTACGTTCGCCGCTGACATCGCAGCATTCTCCGAAGGAATCATTATGAAAACACGTTTCATCAGTCTTCTGATCGCCATCGTTCTCCTGGTACCGCTTGCCGTCAAGACCGCTCCGACGAGCGCGGCGGCGACCGGGCTGCGCGTCGCCATCTTCAGCGGCACCGGCGCCGAGTCGGATAAAATCCTGGCCCTCTTCCGGGCCGTCGCGGCCAACGGCCACACCCCGCTGGCGGTCACCCGCTCGGATCTCCTGCAAGGCCGTCTGACCACCGCCAACTTTGATGTCTTTATTCTGCCGGCTGGCGAGGATGGCAAGCGCTGCTGCGCCGGCCACTACACCGACGACGGCGACTCGCTGGGCAGCATTCCGGCCCATAACGCCATCCGCAACTACCTCAACAGCGGCGGCGGCATGGTTGGCATCGAGGCCGGAGCCTACTTCGCCTCGCTCAACGGCACCACCCTTGATGTCTACGGGGCCAACTACACCAACGTCAGCAACGCCATCGGCAAGAAGACCATGACCATCGTTGACGCCAGCTTCGGCAGCGGCACCCAGGAGGCCTGGCAATCCTTCGGCGGCGGCTACTTTGCGGTCGCCACCGGGGCCACCGTGGTCGCCAAAGACTCGGCCAACCGAGCGGTGATCGTCCGTGCGCCCTACAATGCCGGACGGGTCATCCTGACCTCCCAAAACCTGGAACTGCGCGGCGACAGCGAGCTGGACTGGACCATCTGGGACAACTGGGCCATGGGCGGCCACACCAACTCGGCGGGCGCCTGGACGCTGCTTGGGCGGATGATCGGCTGGGCCTACAATGGCGACTCGTCGGCCAACACCCTGAGCGTCAGCCCCAACACCGGGTCGCGGGTGGCCCTGCTGGCCAGCCACAACACCGATGGCGGCGCCTGGCCGGGCCTGCTGCCGGCCGTTGGCCGCAGCATCGAGTACAGCGGCCACACCCCGCTGGTGATTCGGTTCCAGGAGATCAAAGACAACCGGCTGACCGCCGCGAACTTCAAGGTTCTCACCATCCCCGGCGGCTACTCCTACGGCTACAAAACCGGCCTGGCCGGCCACGAGCAGAAGATCCGCGACTTTATCACGCTGGGCGGCGGCTACTACGGCATCTGCGCCGGCGCCTTCTACGCCCCGGACACGATCGTCTGGGAGGGCAAGACCTACGCCTACCCGCTGCAGATCTACAAAGGTGTCTCGACCGGGCCAGTGGCCGACCTGGCGCCCTGGCCGCAGTATATCCTGACCCCGATGAATGTCAGCGGCGACGCGGTCTTCGGCAGCCTGGGCACGATTCAGCAGATGTACTACGGCGGCGGCTCGTTCAGCATCCCCACGCCGGCCCAGCAGGGCGCGACGGTCTATACCGCCGCAACCTTCGCCTATAGTGGCACCGACAGCGGCAAGGCCGGCCTAGTGCGCTACAGCTATGGCGCCGGCCACGTTGTGCTGGTCACAACCCACCCCGAGGCCCGCGCCGGCTCCAACGAGGACTGGATGTACTGGGATAACTTCGCAGTCAACTCCAACACCCCGGTCAGCAACCCGGACAACCCTTGGACGGTGGTCAACGCAGCCATGGATAACTGGCTGACCCTCCCATAGCCCACGGCTACACAGCGGCG
>JACCRK010000123.1 GCA_013813565.1 Herpetosiphonaceae bacterium | reverse complement strand
GTTTGCGACGGTGATCGATACGCCCCGCTCGCAACACGCGGCCCGCTATTTTGGGATGGAGAAGGGTGTGGTCGCCAATAACGTGGTCACCAACCACCTGCCAATTATCACGGGCATGCTCAGCGCCCATGATCACGAGGGTCACGCCCTGTTTGATCTGCTCTACAACAACGAAACAGCCGTGCGCTCGACCATCCACTCGACCGATACGCACGGAACCAATCTCGTCAATTTTGCCATCCTGTCGGTCTTTGGCTATGACTTTGCGCCGCGCTATGCCAACCTCCAGGAGCGGATGCGGACCAGCCTCTATGGATTTCAGGCCCCGACGGCCTATGGCGCAGACGCGCTGTTCCCCCCGGTGCGCAAGCTCAATACGGCCCTGATCGTGAGCGAGTGGGATCAGATCCAGCGGATCATGGTCTCGCTGGCACGCAAGACGGTCAGCCAGCATGTGCTGATCCAGAAGCTCAGTAGCGCCAAGCGCCGTAACCGCACGTTACAAGCACTCTGGGAGTACGATCATATTCCTGAGACGCTGCATCTGTTGGCGTTTGTGGACTCGCCACGGCGTCGGCAGAATGTGCAGCGAGCGCTCAACCGGGGCGAACACTACCACGCCCTGAAACGAACCTTAACCCACGGCCACGCGGGCAAGCTGCGCTACATCAGCGAGGATGAGCAAGATGTCTGGAACGAGGCCAGCCGCCTGCTCGTCAATCTGATCATCTTCTACAACATGACCATCCTGGAACAGGCCATCGCCGCACAGGAGGCGGCCGACAACACGGCGGCGGTAGCGTTTCTCCGGAGCGTGTCGCCGGTGGCGTGGCACCATCTCAACCTGGGCGGGCAGTGGACCTTTTATGGCGAAGGGACACCAGCCCCGGTGGACGCCTGTGTGGCGGCTGTCCTGGCTTACCGCCCAGCCATGGCCGATCACGCGGAGGTGGCTCAGGAGCCGCCAGAGGAAGAATAAAATCGCACAAACGTTCGCTGCAACAAACCGGGGCGTTATGCATTTTAGCCCGGTATGGAGAGCAATGCCGACGCTGGCAGGCAGATCCCCGCTCATGCCAGCGAAATTCGCCAGTGTGGCGACACTGACTACCAAGGTTACAGAAATACGACATCTCTCCGACACGCTGGTGGGAATATGGCCCTCCAATGCATGAATCATTGCCGCACCCCATACCACACCAACGCTGACCACGGGAGAGAGGCACCCTTGTCCAGCGTTGGTGCATAGGTTTCAACCACACGCCGTGTACACGCACACGGCTTTACCTGTGGGAGACATTCCATGGAACCAACAATCGAGCATACTACCTACGTCTTCTCATGGCTTCCTCTCAATAAGCAGCGGTACAATTCCCTCCTTTCCCTCCAGCGGATGATTTGAGCCACCCACATGCACCGACCTTCAGAGACGTTCCCGTTGGCGCATAGACCATATTGCTCCAGCGATACCGGGTACTTCCATTGTCTCGAGTAGCCCAGTAGAGGTCCTCGTCATAGCCATTCTCATACACCATATATGCTTCTGAAAAGGTGTACGCTTCATGGAGACGTTCAACATAGGAGAAGTTGCTTTTACACTTCGGTGAGTAATAGAGCGTCACTTTTCCAATCCGGACGCTGGTTACGCTATCATTGATGTACTGGCTTTCGATAACACGCTTATCCCCCCAGCACCCGACGTCATAGGGATCTTGTCCGTCGCAATTCTCTCGCGATGGAGCGGTACTGCATAATCCCGCTGCCTGCAATCCACGAGGTGAGATGACAATCACACCAAGAACAATCCCCAACGCCATCAGCCAATGAACCATCGTCTTCATTCGAATGTCCTCCATAAGAAAGATTGACCATGGCTCAACTCTACTAAAATCTCGTGTACAATTGCTTGGATCTATCCCAATTCCATCCCAACTGTATCCCAAATCTCATATTTTCGTCACAGGTCCATCCTACAATGCTGGAGAAAAACGTATGGAAGAAACGTCAGAAACATTGGGGAACATCCTTCGGTATATGCTCATGATCCACAAAGACGATCTGTCTCATGAGCAGATTGCGGAGAAAATTGGTATCAGCAAAAATACGCTTTCTAACTGGATCAATGATCGCAGTAAGCCGAAGCACAAAGAGGATTTGGTCAAGCTCACAGAGATCCTCAACACGTCGGATATCGAAACTGATTACCTCCTCCACCGAGCAGGATTTAAACCAATCAACGGCACGTCCCTAGAAATGATTGATGCCCATAGACTTTTTGGTAAGAAAGATGCTGCGCCATTAACCGTGCCATATTCCCCATCGGTGCCTGATTCGCAACAGATACTGCGACGTATCTCACATCGCGCATCTTTCATGTCCAAACACGTGCGCCGTATGATAATCATTGTCGTCATTCTTTTGATTGGAGGAACCATCTTCATACTGATGGCGGGCCAATCACCATCAATCGTAGGAGAGAATGGGGGTATAACGCCAGTAAGCGCAACGCCAACACACAGCGAGGCCACCGCAGGATCCGCACTTCCGCACCCTGAGATTCTTGATCAGCAGAGCGATTGCAGTGAACTGATTGAGGAAACCATCCCTGATAATTCTGTCCTTCTTTCCCAAAAAGCTTATACAAAAACCTGGACGCTCCATAATTGCGGAAAATCCGTTTGGAATAATACTGATTTTCATCTTATTTTTTCTTCGCAGCAACCACAATCAGTGTGGCAACCCCCACAACATCTGGTCGTGCCCGATATTCTTCCAGGGCAGACTGGGATCGTTGAGATGGCTTTTACCACCCCTATTACGCCAACAACATATACGGTTGTGTATGAATTTCATGGCCCAAGAGGAGAAGTAAAGCCTGCGAAAGGAACATATCTGCGACCGTTCATTATTTTTGTCATTAAGTAGAGGAGATCTAGATCACATGGTCTACCCGCTTGCGCACCAGGGAGAAGAAGATCCTGCCTAATTTGGCCAGTAACTGATCAGTTGACCACTATTGGTTAACAGCGCCCCAGGATCACTGCTAGTGTTATTCCAAATCGATCCACTCGCCTGGGAGGGAATAACCATGGACTGGCCAGGGCCAAGGCTGCCATTCAGTACCGCGTGGAGTTGATTGCCCGTCAACGAGCAGATCCGGTTCGCTCGTGCCGTCTATACACCGTCGTACACCAGTCAGGTGTTCGGCGCGATTACCAGCATGGAGTTGCTGTTGACCAGTGATGATCAGATAACCGGCTTTGCCAGCCTCGAACAACGGATCGTCGCTCTGGTCGGTAAGGCTCTGGCGAAACGCTATGATCTGCGTGGTGTGCTCCAGGTGCGCCATGGCTATGTCCATCGCGGCCTCGATATCCTTGATCGACGGCCAGCAGTGCAAGCCTTGGGCATAGCGATTACCGTATTGTGCCGCTATGCCACCATTGCGGATCGTTTCCGCTCCAAGCAGAGTCAATTGAGTTATCTCGATCTTGCAATAACGAATGGCCAGATCAGCGATCCCTGGCTCCAGGAGGCTCTTGCCGTACAACCGACAGTCTATGATGTACTCCAATCAATCCCGGAGTTGCCATTTCACGACTATGTTGATGCTGTTCTCGATTTCGATGCGGACTACCACGCGGGCATGTTCGATCGCTGGGATCGGATATACGCGCCTGATGATACATCCATTGTTGCCGCCGACGACGAGATCACTGGACTGGCTTAGACGAAGAAACGAAAAGAGCAGGCCCACACCATGGGAGGACGATGATGTCAGTCACAACAAATAATCAGGATTTACCAGAAGTAACGATCACCACCGACGGCGCAGCTCGCGGAAACCCTGGCCCGGGTGGATGGGCGGCATTGTTAGAGTTCAAGCAACCTGATGGTACAACACGTGAGAAGCTGGTCACTGGGGAAGATCCACGAAAGGTCACGAATAATGCGATGGAAACGATGGCCGTTGCGGGTGGGCTTATGGCGCTAAAGAAACCATGCCGTGTGGTGCTCCGCATTGATTCTCAGTATGTGCTGGGGACACTTGACCACATCCTCAAAGGCTGGACGCCATCCGCTACCATGCAAAACGGGGAGCAATGGGTTCAGGTTGCTGAAGGTATCACGTCCCATACGATCACGACCGAGTGGGTTCGTGGACACGCCGGTGACGCACGCAACGAGCGCGTTGATGAGGCAGCCACGGCTGCCGCCAATCGTGCCTATGAGCATGCAGAGGCTGATCGCCGCACTCACTACACTGACACAGAGCCAGTCTGGACAATCGCGCGCTGCTCACCAGGTGCAAAACCAGCCGTGACCTGGCTTCCCGTAGCCTGAACGGAGGGCTTGCCCAGTCACAAGCCCTCCATCGACCTTAAAAGCGTACCCCCATAGCACGTAACAGAGGATAATCGGAGTGGACGAAACTATAATCATGGGTTGACTCACGCCATCATGCTGCGGGAGCACGCTTCGTATCCCTGGAACACTGGGGGATTTCCCCAGAAGGATCTCTGCATGGTTCCATCATGCTGCGGGAGCACGCTTCGTATCGTTGGATCCGACAGTCAACGACCGATCCCCCAGCTGCGACGGGTGAAATAGTGACGTGTTTAAAGTCAATTAGATTTTCCGGTGATGATCTTCGATTCTGCCGTTGCGATTCGGTCCCAACCTCCAGCGATTGTCTGTCCGTCATGGGGCGATCCGTCGGTCGTTCCCCGATCCAGCGGATCAGGATGGCCTGAGCAGCGGGACGCCGATCCGTCGTCGGCCCGGTGGTTAAGTGGGCTGCGCCAGGCTCGGACCACCACCCGTTGGGACATGGGCGCTGTCCACTTTTCCAGCCGGGCGGGGTGTCGTCGGGTCCGCCGGAGTTGTCGTTGGTGGGTCTCCCGGCCGCGCATCGGCCTCGGCCCGCTGGGCGCTGGTGGCCGCCCGCGCCCGATAGCTCTCGGCCTGCATCAGGTCCAGAATTACCGCGTGGTGCACCAGTTGGCGACTCGAATGATGTAATCCCAGCCCAGCATCTGGCAAGCAGCGGCCCAATCCCAATCGCGAAAGCCACGATCCGCCAGAAAGGTCACGCGCCGGGTGCCGCGTAGCAGGTGCTGCACCCGTTCGAGCATCGGGCGACAGGTCTCCACCTCCACCAGTCCGTTATGGCTGACGACCTGCCACGCCAGCGGCACGGCTCGATAGCAGTGCGAGAGTGCCACGCGGAAGAGTTGGAGCTTGCCGCGATTGACACAGCAGCCGTCGAGCATGATCGTGACCTCCCGATTGCGCCAGGCGGTGAGCACCTGCTGAATGAGCGGTGTGTACAAGCGCTGCGAGTCGATCCAGGGATTGCTGAGCCAGCGCCGAATGCGGGCAATCCGGCCGGCGGCCTCGGCCTCACTATCCAGATGCAGCGCGAGTGCGCTGAGATGAACCGATCGCGCATGCACCAAGCCGGGGACCCTCTGGGTGAATGACCCATGTCCAATTTGCCAGGCGTTTGGCGTGCAGGGTCGGATGAAATTGGCGCAAAACCGCAAACACGCGCGTGTATAATTGATGACTGCTCCCCATGGCGGCCTCCTTGCTTTGAAGCTTCAGCACTCCAAAGTATGGCATACCGCCGAGGAACAGCCAAGGATGCGTGAGTCAGGGGCATGAACAATGTGTCGCTATGCCAGCAAAACATATAAGCGCCATTTTGCGTGCTTTAGCTGTCGGAAGGTATTTCGCAAGCCCGCTTTCGCGGATTATTTAAAGCAGCTGGGTTTGCTTAACGCCTACCAGACATTAGGGCCCAGAAGGGCTAATCCAGAGACCCAGGATGCTGCTGACCGGCGATTAATCAACACGCTTGATGACGTGCAGCGTCAGTACAAAGAGACATTCAATATGTGTCCAGAATGTGGACTGGTGATGGTCGATATGGGACTGGATTTAAAAGCGCCTAAAAAGTCGGATGTGAAATCTTGGAAGCTTCTTGAAGGCATGTACCGTATGGGTCACTGTTTTTATAGCTGTGGATGCACTGGTTTTGGGTATGTTCCCAAAAACACCTTCGAGTACAAGGCCTATCTGTATCAGCAGCTCGCTGGGTATCAAGCGGACATGGATCGCATATCAAATGCGTTTGGCGGGAACCACACTGCAAAACAGGATGCCCAGCTCTGGTGGGCTGAGCGGATAGCCACGATTAAACGTGAGATAGACCGTGTTGTCTAGCGTCACAAATTACCGTAAAACCTGTTGAGGAGTCCCATGTGGTCACGTTCCGCGACCATGCCGCCGATCAGCAGCATGGGGCCGCCATTCATTTCAACCCAGGTAGAGTGCTAAGTGTTAGTTACTCAGGCCCGCAGCACTAGGGGCAGCGCGGGATCGCAGGCATGGGCCAGGACCCAGTAGAGGTGAGGTCGGCGCGTCGTTGCAGGGCATACTGGTTGCGAACCAGACGAGGACCGCCTGGCGGGTGCCCGTCGCGGCGACAAAGCGACTGCCGTCGATCACCTGCTGCTCATTCGCGCATCCAGGTCACGGCCCTGGGCCTCCTCGTTGAGCAGCAGGGCTGCGCCAAACGAGGCCAGGAAGACCACTCGTGGTCGGTGTGCGCCGCCGGCCAGGCCGCAGTTCAGTGGACTCAATGGTTTCCTAAAACACCAACGGCCCCGATACAAAGGGCCGCTGGTGCGAGAGAGAGAGGAGAAGGTTTGAGGAGAGTATAGCAGGGAGGTGCGCTTTTTACTATCGGCGCATCTGAATCGTACCGCGCCTGGGAGTTAACCCCGCACTGTTAGTGAGCAAAATACATCAGCACTGGGAACACATCGCATTCCCAGTGCTGAGCAAACCAGTAGGTTCAGATGGCCTAGTAGCAGCCAGTCACACCGAAGATATCGCTCGCGCCATTGTAGCCGAAAGCGCCTATGGCCCGGACGGTGGTGTTGTAGCGCATATCGCCATAGACCGAGGTCGTATTCGGTAGCTGATAGTAGGTGCCGCTTACAGGGCTGCCATCACAGTACTGTAGCTGCACAAACATATTCGTGCTCCCGACAGAGCTGACTGCGCGTGCCCAGTTTGTCTTACAAGAGGGGGACCAGCGGAGGTCGGCGCGCCCAACGACCTGGCCACTCATCGTCTTGATAGGGGTACTGGTCACGGTGTAGGCGTCAGCATTGCAGCCCATAGTAATGGGGTCCTTACCGTTACAGCCAGTGCCACTGCATCCCGCTGCAGCAGCCGAAGTTGGGGCAAGCGGCATACCCGGAAGCAGCAGGCTCAGCAGGAACGTCAGGGCGAGCAGTGGTCGAATGATAAACAGCGATCGTTTCACAGTTTGTCTCCTCATAGATAGATGATCACGAATTGGTAGTGTTTACGGGGCGACGGCGCTCGTGCGGTTAACGCTTGATCTCCTCCTTTCTTCTCAGCCGCCGCATTGCTGGTGTGTTACGATACTACCGGAAGCCACCTACCTGCTTTGCGCATTTTTGCGCGAATTTGCGCGAAAAGGAGCCGTCTTTTATGTCATCACCCGAAAGTAGTAGAGAGATCCTTGTAAGTGAGATTACACAACTCAACAACGATATCACCGTCGAGGAACGCGCAGAGTTTCTTACACGGTTCAGAGAACTCGCTCATCCCAAGCGCGATCCAGCGGCGTCGGCGCTGAAGATTAACGCATCAACGATCTACCGCTATGAGAGACCGGAAGACGCGACAAGGCCAGAGCCTGCGTACCTCGCTGTTCTGGCCGAGGAGGTCCTGAGCCGTGTTCGACTGGAGGACCAAGAGATCGGCCGGCAGCACCTCGTGGATCTCGTCAACTGGGCTTTAGGTATGTTCTACAAAAGCTCTCCCCTCTTTGGGAGTTGGGAGGGGCTTTCGGCGGTGGCAGATACGTGGAGACAGAAACAGCAACAAAAGCAGGTTCTGCGGCAGCAGTCAGCCAGCGCCCTTGCCAGTGATGAATCACCAGAGGCTGAGTATCCGCCACCACCTAGCACCTTCCCCGCTGATGAAGCACCGGAGACAGAGAACATACCAGCGGTAGCACATCCTCAACGGAGTATAGGGAGCCGTACCATAGCATTTGCGGTAGCTATAGCGCTGGTTGGCCTGTTGGTGATTGGGATTATTGCTATCCTTATGTCACAAAGTGACGATAACCCTCGTGATGCAAGGGCAACCCAGCCGGCAGATGGCCAAGCCTACCCCGCTGCCGCGAGTGCAACGCCATCGATGGCTGCAACGAGCACGACAAACACGAACCTCATAACGGGAACAATCCCGACTGTAGGCTTGTCCCCTGATGCAGAACTTCATATCTCCTTTCTGTATGATACGAATTATTATGACGATTCAGTGATTACACCGACCAGCGTGTTTCACAAAGGGTGGCGAGTCTACAACCGCAGCGCAGTTGATCTCACCCCCGATCGCTTTGAACTCCGCAAGTGGGCCGATATTGGAAAAGAATTGCCAGATATAGGATCTGGTGGTTACGAACTCGAACAGGCTATTCCCGCAGGGCAGGATGCTGATATCTACACCGGGCCAATCGTGGCACCAAGTGAACCAGGTTGCTACCAAGTCGCCTACAAGATGTATTCCCGAGAGCGCAGTGAGTCCTTCGGTGATGCCTTATGGTTCCAGATTGTGGTGCCTGATTCGACCCGCCCAATTGAGAAACAAAGCTTTATGCTATTTATCAACCACTTCGGAGTAAATGAAGGTACCGTCTTCTCCCCTGGTGATGAAGTACCGAAGGTATGGGGCATCTATAACTGTGGCTATAACACATGGCAGGGATATCGAGCTCGACGTATTAGTGGTGACTTTGGCCCAGAAATTATTGAAGTTCCGGTCGTAAGCCCACACCAACCACTCTATCTGCGTTCAACAATGACAGCACCTGAAAACCTTGGTGAATACATCAGCATCTATCAACTAGAAACGGCCGAAGGTGAAGCATTTGGTGATAAGCTCAGGGTACACATTAAGGTAAAGTAGATCCTGCCCACGATGGGATCATGTATCAGCAGTTTTGACAGGCGAAGGAGTACACAAGCCATATGCGGATCTCTCTCTCGATGAAGATTTTTATTACTAACACGATACAAGAAGAACAAAACAACGCTGGATAGAGGGAACAAACCCTTCTATCCAGCGTTGCTTCAGGACAATTGCTATTTACCTGGCGACAGCCACCGGAGCGGGTCAACGGCCTGGACATCGAGCTTGAGGGTCAAGTGCAAATGGGGACCAGTGGAGAAGCCACCGCCTGCCAGGTCATAGGTGGTCCCCATTAAGCCGATCAGTTCACCTGCTTCCACCCATGCCCCCACGGCCACATTTGGCTGGGCCATCATATGGCCATACGTGGATGTAAACCCACCTTCGTGTCTCATTTTCACGCAGTATCCAAACCCTGAACACCAACCAGCCTCCGTCACCGTGCCGCGGCGAATCGCATAAATCGGTGTGCCTTCACTGTTGGCAATATCAATCCCGTTATGGAAGGTACCTACGGAAAAATCACGCCAGCCGAACGGCGAGGATACCGAGCCAATCGTTGGCCAGACCCAGGTCGGCGGCCCTGGAGGCAACACCGTTACCTCGGCCACACTGTCGATCACACCAGCTGGTGCCAGGATCTGCTTCTGCTCAATCCACACGTCGCCGGCGGCTCCTTGCACCTGGAGCCAGGCATCATGGCGCGCGATCACCCGCAGCTGCTCACCTTGCTGGACCGTCCCTACTCTTTTATAGACATCGCCAGGGCCGCTCCACAGTCGGGCAGCATCAGTTTGAACCACCACAAGAGGCACCGCAGCTGCATCAGCCAGATCCACCTGGGGACGACGATCTGCTGGCAACTGGGCATATGGAATAAAGATCTCTTGACCCTCCTGAAGCGCCTGGCCACGATCAAGATTATTCGCGGGATAGGTCAAGATCATAGCCCAATCCACCAGGTACAACTGGGCGATGTGATTCAGCGTTTCATCAACGACAACCGTATGCACCACACCGTCTACGCGAGGAATGCGAATGCTATCACCGATAGCCAGGTATTCCCCGAGGCGGTTCGAACCTATCAACGATTCCACGTGCAGACCGTAGCGTGTCGCCAGCCTACGAAGGGTATCGTGCGGCTGAAGCACATACTGCACGACGAACATCGGTCCTGCTGCCGGCGTCGGTTTCAACAGACGAGGGCCAGCATCAATCTCATCTGGCCGGGGCTGACGAATAGCCGCGATCCCACAGATGGATGACCGGGCGCCCCCAGGCCGGGACACACCGCGCCAAGAGCGCCAGGTCCTGCGTCCGGCGATCCGTGCTGCGGCGCCCCCGCGTTGTCCACCAT